>JACQDO010000099.1 GCA_016201085.1 Hyphomicrobiales bacterium
AACGAGATCGCGCGGCGCGCGCGCGGCACTCCGCGCATCGCCGGCCGCCTGCTGCGGCGGGTGCGTGACTTCGCTCATGTCGACGGCGCCGAGCGAATCGACCGTAAGGTGGCCGACCGCGCGCTCGGCGAATTGGAGGTCGATGCCGCCGGTCTCGACGCCATGGACCGGCGCTATCTGCGCATGATCGCGGAGAACTACGGCGGCGGTCCGGTCGGCGTCGATACCATCGCCGCCGGCCTGTCCGAGCCGCGCGACGCCATCGAGGACATCATCGAGCCGTTCCTCATTCAGAAGGGCCTGCTGCAACGCACGCCGCGCGGCCGGCTGCTCACCTCGGCCGCCTTCAAGCATCTCGGCCTTGCGGAGCCTGCGCGCAACCCAAGCCAGTTCGGGTTGTTTGGGCAGGACGAAGACGAATAGAATTCCTGCATGAACCCCCTCGACGGCACGATCCGCGACGGCCGCCACACGCAGCCGGTGCGCGTCTATTACGAGGACACGGATTTCTCCGGCATCGTCTATCACGCCAGCTATCTGCGTTTCATGGAGCGCGGCCGCACCAATTATCTGCGGCTGATCGGCGCCGACCATCGCGCGCTATTTGAGGCCGCCGAGAAGGAAGCGCCGGGCTTCGCCTTCGTGGTGCGCCACATGGACATCGCCTTCCGCAAGCCGGCGCATATGGACGACGTGCTCGATATCATCACCACGCCGGAGGAGGTGAAGGGCGCTTCCGTCACTCTCAATCAGAAAGTGATGCGCGGCGAGGACGTGATCGTCGAGGCGCATGTGCAGGTCGCCTTCGTCAGTGGCGGGCGCGCGCGGCCGATCCCCAAGCCGCTGCGCATCGCCATGAAGGCGGATCAGGAAACGGGTGGCGGTTCCGGCGCGCCGGTCTAGATAGAGGTCATGACGATCCATTCATTCGCCTTGTTCGACACCGCGATCGGCCCCTGCGCCATCGTGTGGAGCGCGCGCGGCATTTGCGGCGTGCAGCTTCCGGAGAAGGACGCGGTCGCGACACGCGCGCGGGTGCATCGTCGACACCCGACGGCCACGGAAGCCGCGCCACCTGCCGAGGTTTGCCATGCCATCGATGGCATCGTCGCGCTGCTCGCCGGCGAAAAGCGCGATCTGACGGACATCGTCATCGACGACCAAAGTCAAACGGACTTCAACAAACGCGTCTATGCCATCGCGCGCAAAATCCCGCCGGGCCAGACCATGACCTATGGCGAGATCGCCGAACGGCTCGGCGACAAATTGCTGGCGCGGGCGGTCGGACAGGCGATGGGCGAGAACCCGACGCCGGTCATCATGCCGTGCCATCGTGTGTTGGCGGCTGGCGGCAAGAGCGGCGGTTTCTCGGCCAGCGGTGGCGTGGTCACCAAGCTGCGCTTGCTGACCATCGAAGGCGCGCAGCCGGGTGGCCCGATATTGTTCGACGAATTACCGCTGGTCGCGCGCAAGCGCTAGCGCCGTCGACGTGCCTATCGGACTCATGTTAATGCCATTTACATGAAATGGGGCAAGGGCGGCGGCCAAGGTCCGCGCGGTTATCACCACGGCAATCTGCGCGAGACTTTAGTGCGCGCGGCGCTCGCGCTGATCGCGGAGAAGGGCCCGGCCGGCTTCACCTTCGCCGATGCCGCGCGCTGGGCGGGTGTGTCGCCGGCGGCGCCCTACCGGCATTTCCGCGACCGCGATGCATTGCTCGCTAACGTTGCCTTGCAAGGCTTCGAACGCTTCGCCGCCATGCTCACGACGGCCTGGAACGACGGCAAGCCCGATGTGCTCACCGCCTTCGACAATCTCGGCAAGGCCTATCTTGCTTTCGCTCGCACTGAGCCGGCCTATTACTCGGCGATGTTCGAGGCCGGCATCGCGCCCGGCACCGACCCGCTATTGCGCGAGGCGGGCGACCGCGCCTTCGCGGTGCTGCGGGACGCCGCGGAAAGGCTGGTGGCGTTGATGCCGGCGCAGGGCCGGCCACCGGCCTCGATGGTGGCGCTGCACGTCTGGTCGATGACGCACGGCATCGCCTCTCTGTTCGGCCGCGGCGACGCAGCCCGCCGCTCGCTGCCGATGCCGCCGGAGGAATTGCTGGAAGCGGCGGTGCTGATCTATCTGCGCGGGCTGGGATTACCGGGCGACGCGGGCCCGCCACGCTGAAGCCAACCGCTTGCCCCCATCCGATCCGTCCCTACTTGACAAGGAGAGCGGCCCGATTTAGCTATGTAAATGTTATTTACATTCACGCGAGGTCGACAATGCCAATCACCGCAAAGCTCGACGAATACGGCAAACCCGCCTGGATCGCTCTGATCGTGCTGGGATTCATGGCCTGGTGGCCGCTTGGCCTTTGCCTCCTCGCCTTCACCATCGGGAGTGGACGAATGATGGGGTGCTGCGGATCTCACGGCGGCCATAGCCGCTTTCAAGACAAGATGGAGCGCAAGATGGACTGGATGCGCACGAAAATGAGCGGCGGGCCCTGGAATAACGCGCCGTCGAGCGGCAACCACGCCTTTGATGAATATCGCGCGGAAACCTTGCGCCGGCTGGAAGAAGAACAGCGCGAACTCAAGGATTTCCTCGAGCGGCTGCGCTTCGCCAAGGACAAGACCGAGTTCGACGCCTTCATGGCCGAGCGCCGCAGCCGGCCACAGCCGCAATCGCCGCCGCAGCAGGCCTGAATTTCGCTGAGTCTGCCCCTGCGTGAGGGCCGTCCGCCTTCCCCGAGGCGGGCGGCCTTTGCGTTTGCCGCCGCCGCTAACCGATCCTTAACCATAATCAGCGCTGTTTAGCGCTCTAACCAGGGGCTAGGCGCCCTAGTTTGGCCATTTGACGGGGTATTCGTTTCGCTTAGCCCGCCCCGACAGCGCACACGACGTGCCCAAAGGATGCACCCATGAATCCTGCCGACATGGCACAGTCGGTGCTCCCGCTGACCTCTTCCGACCTATCGCTGTTCACGCTGTTTTGGCACGCCCATTGGATCGTCAAGACGGTCATGGTCGGCCTGCTGGTGTGTTCGGTCTGGGTCTGGGCCATCGCCATCGACAAGACCGTGCTGTTTTCGCGCACGCGCAAGGGCATGGACCGCTTCGAGCAGGCCTTCTGGTCCGGCCAGTCGCTGGATGAGCTCTACCGCACCCTGTCCGCCAAGCCGAACCATTCGATGGCGGCGCTATTCGTGGCGGCGATGCGCGAGTGGAAGCGCAGCTTCGAGGGCGCGCCGCGCTCCTTTGCCGGCCTGCAAATGCGCATCGAGAAGGTCATGGAAGTGACCATCGCGCGCGAGGTCGAGCGGCTGGAAAAGCGCCTGCTGGTGCTCGCCACCGTCGGCTCGGCCGGCCCCTTTGTCGGCCTGTTCGGCACGGTCTGGGGCATCATGACCAGCTTCCAGTCGATCGCCACCTCCAAGAACACTTCGCTGGCGGTAGTGGCGCCCGGCATAGCGGAGGCGCTGTTCGCCACCGCAATCGGCCTTGTCGCCGCCATACCGGCGACCATTTTCTATAACAAGTTCGCCGGCGAGGTGAACAAACAGGCCCAACGGCTGGAGGGGTTCGCCGACGAATTTGCCGCCATTCTGTCGCGGCAGATCGACGCGCAGGGGTAGGCGCATGATCCCGAAAAGTGGGTACCGGTTTCCCGCCTTCGCGAAGCCCGCTTCGGCGGGCGAAGGAAGGTCGGATCAGATCATGCGCAAGGGAAGATAGTCATGGCAGCCAATGCCGGCACGCCGGTCATCGGGAAAAGGCGGCATCACCGTCAGCGGGTGATGAGCGAGATCAACGTCACCCCGATGGTCGACGTGATGCTCGTGCTGCTCATCATCTTCATGGTGTCGGCGCCGCTATTGACCGTGGGCGTGCCGATCGATCTGCCGCAGAGCCAGGCCAAGAGCCTCGACCAGGACAAGGAGCCGCTGACCCTGTCGATCAACGACAAGGGCCAGGTTTTCCTGCAAAATGCCGAAATCGGCGTCGAGGATCTGGTGCCCAAGCTGCAGGCGGTGGCGCAAGCGCGCGGGGGAACGGAAGCCCGCGTCTATCTACGCGGCGACAGAAAAGTGGATTACGGGACCATGATGCGGGTAATGGGGCGGCTGTCGTCGGCCGGCTTCCATCGCGTCGCGCTGGTCACCGAAGTCGAGCAGGGCAAGTAACCGTGTTTCGCAAGTCCGCAGCGATATCGGCCGGCCTGCACGCGGCGGTGCTGCTGTGGGCGCTGCTGTCGTTTTCCGGCAAGACCTTCGAAGTCACGCCGGCGGAATCGCTGCCGGTCGATCTGATCAACGACAAGGATTTCTCCGAACTGACCAAAGGCGCCAAGGATGCGCCCAAGGTCGAACCGCCCAAGCCGGTGGTGGAGAAGAAGGCCGAGGAGCTCAAGCCGGTCGAGGAGATCGCGCCCAAACTCACCGAGAAGAAAGAACTCAAGGCGGAACGCGAGCAAAAATCCGAGCCGAAGAACGATCAGATCGCCGACAAGCTTAAGAGTCAGGACGAGCCGAAGAAGGATGCCAAGGCCGAGCAGAAGCAGCTGCCGCAGAAGAAGCCGCCGCAGAAGCAGCAGCCGAAATTCGACGCCGACAAGATCGCGGCGCTGCTTGACAAGCGCGCGCCCGAACGCCACGCCGCCACCGGCGCGGAGCCCAATTCGGCGCCCTCGCTCGGCACCGCCGCCGGCAGCGCCGCCCAACTGTCGGCCTCCGAGCTCGATGCGCTGCGGCGGCGGCTGATGGCGCTGTGGAATCCGCCGGTCGGCCTGCAAGACGCCGAGCGCTATCAGGTCATCATCCGCATCAGGTTCAAGCGCGACGGCACGCTGGCCGTCGGCCCGCAGGTGATCACCAGCGGCAGCGGCGCGCGCTACGAGGCGATGCGCGACAGCGCGGTGCGCGCGGTCTTTGTCGGACAGCCCTACACCATGCTGCGTCCGGATCACTACGAGATCTGGAAGGAAATCGACTTCACCTTCGACACTTCACAGATTTTCCAAGATATGTCCACGAGATGATTAAGCGAATGACCGACAGTTATGGTTCGTTGAATCGCCGGCGCCTGCTCACCGGCGCCGGCGCCGGCGCGCTTGGTGCGCTTATGCCGCGCCTGGCCGCCGCCGCGCTGCGCGTCGACATCACGCAAGGCAATCCGCAGCCGATGCCGATCGCGCTGTCCGAGTTCCTCGCCGGCACGCCGGGCGAGGGCGAGATTCCGCGCAACGTCACCGCCGTGATCGGCAACAATCTGCAGCGCAGCGGTCTGTTCGCGCCGATCAATCCGCAGGCCTTCACCGAAAAGATCACCAACAGCGACGCGGTGCCGCGCTTTCCCGACTGGCGCGTCATCAACGCGCAGGCGCTGGTTACCGGCCGCATCACCAAGCAGCCCGACGGGCGGTTGAAGGCGGAATTCCGGCTATGGGACGTGTTCGCCGGCACGCAGCTCGACGGCAAGCAATACTTCACCACGCCCGACAACTGGCGGCGCATCGCGCACATCATTTCCGACGCGATCTACCAGACGCTCACCGGCGAGAAGGGCTATTTCGACAGCCGCATCGTGTTCATCGACGAGACCGGCCCGAAGGATCGCCGCGTCAAGCGGCTCGCCATCATGGATCAGGACGGCGCCGGGGTGCGCTATCTCACGCGCGGCGACGATCTGGTGCTCACCCCGCGCTTTAATCCGTCGACGCAGGAAATCACCTACATGTCCTACGGGCAGGGCGAGCCGCGCGTCTATCTCTTGAACATCGAGACCGGCCAGCGCGAGATCGTCGGCAATTTCCCCGGCATGACCTTCGCGCCGCGATTTTCCCCCGACGGCCAGCGCGTGATCTTGAGCCTGCAGCAGGGCAGCAACGCCAACCTGTTCGTGATGGATCTGCGCTCCAAGCAGACCACGCGGCTCACCGACACGCCGGCCATCGACACTGCGCCGTGCTATTCGCCGGACGGGCGCAACATCAGCTTCGAGAGCGATCGCGGCGGCAGCCAGCAGATCTACGTCATGCCGGCCAGCGGCGGACCGGCGCAACGCATCAGCTTCGGCGAATGCCATCATTCGACGCCCGTGTGGTCGCCGCGCGGCGACTACATCGCCTTCACCGGCCAGGCACGCGGCAAATTCTCCATCGGCATCCTCAAGCCGGACGGCTCCGGCGAGCGCGTGCTCACCGAGGGCTTCCATAACGAGGGGCCGACGTTCGCCCCGAACGGGCGGGTGCTGATGTTCTTCCGCGACCAGGGCGCCGGCCCTTCGCTGTTCACCATCGACATCACCGGGCGCAACGAGCTCAAGGTGCCGACACCGAGCCTTGCCTCCGACCCTGCCTGGTCGCCGCTGTTATCATAGCGCATGATTCCGAAAAGTGGGCACCGGTTTTCGGATAAGATCATGCGCCAACTAAGAATACGCGCCGACAACAAGTCGCCTTAATTTACCGGCTCTTAACCATCAGAAACGGTTTACGCGGTTCCGACGGTTTTTTGGGGCTGAGCAAGGTTCCATCAAGGTTGATGGAAGGTTCGCTTAACGAAGGCCCTGTTAAACGAGAGGGATGCGCGCGGTCCCCCAACCGGATCGCGCTTCAGTCAATTCTCCGCTCAGTGCGCGAGTATGGAGGCACTGGAATGATCGAGATCAGACACATCATCCGCGGCGCGCGGCTGGCAGCCGTTCTCGTTGCCGCTTTGGCGATATCGGCCTGTGCCAACAAGCCGGAAGAAAACGCGCAAGCCAGCGCCGCCGGCCAGGCGACGCCCGGTAGCCAGCAGGACTTCGTGGTCAATGTCGGCGACCGCGTGTTCTTCGAAACCGACTCGTCCGAGCTGACGCCGCAGTCGCGCGCCACGCTCGACAAGCAGGCGCAGTGGCTGACCAATTATTCGAACTACACCCAGTTCACCGTCGAAGGTCACGCCGACGAGCGCGGCACGCGCGAATACAACATCGCGCTCGGCGCCCGCAGGGCACAGACCGTGCGCGACTATCTGATCTCGCGCGGCATCCAGGCCAACCGCATGCGCACCATCTCCTACGGCAAGGAGCGGCCGGTCGCGGTCTGCAACGACATCTCGTGCTGGTCGCAGAACCGCCGCGCCGTCACGGTGCTGAACGCGAGTTCGTGAGCTTCCGGTCATTCCGGGACGGCCCGCAGGGCCGGACCCGGAATCCAGCGGCTAATTCGATCGGCTTTATCTGGATTCCGGGTTCGCGCTTTCAGCGCGCCCCGGAATGACAGTTCAGTCATAATTTCGACGCAGCGCGTCTTATGCTACCGCTATCGCGCCGATTGACGGCGCCTGGATATACATGAACCGTACAAAGCATCATCTCCGTACCGCGGCGCTGGCCGCGCTTTCCGCGCTGCTGATGGCCGGCGCTGCCTCCGCGCAGTCGAACTCCGGCGGCTTCCTCGACAATCTGTTCAGCCGCGGCGAGAACCAGCAACAAGGCCAGCCGCAGGGCCAATCGCAAGTCGAATACCGGCGCAACATCCAAGGCGGGCAGGGAGCGGCGGACGATCCCACCGAAGCCGGCTTGCGGCTCGACCGCCTCGAGAACGCGCTGCGCCAGCTCACCGGCGCCATCGAGCAAATGCAATACCGCAATCAGCAGCTCGAGATGCAGCTCAAGCGTTTGCAGGACGACACCGACTACCGGCTGCAGCAACTGGGCTCCAAGGGCGGCGCCGCTCCCGCGCCGGTCTATGCGCCGCCGGCGGCGCAGCCCGGCCGCCGCGGCGATGTGTTCGATCCCAATCAGCGGCCGAACGCGCCCGGCGCGCCGCGCGTGCTTGGCAACGAAACGGTGCTGGCGGCGCCGGCGCAGAACCAGGCGAACGAACAGCCGATCGGCGCTCCCGGCGGGCGCGCTGCCGGCGCACCGCTCGATCTCAACGCGCTCTCCGGCAATCAATTGCCGCCGCCGCCGGTGGTGCGGGAAAATGCCGCGCCGGTGCAGGCCGCGCAAACCGTCTCGCAGCCGGCGCAGCAATTGCCGCCGGTGATGGCGCCGCGCAATGCCGCGGCGCCCGCCCAGCAAATGGCGACGCTGCCGCCGTCGACTTCGCCGCAGGACGAATACGATCTCGCCTATGGCTATGTGCTGCGCAAGGATTATGCGCTGGCCGAGCAGACCTTCCGCGATTTCCTGAGCAAATATCCGAACGAGCGGCTGGTGCCGGACGCGCACTATTGGCTGGGCGAAAGCCTGTTCCAGCGCCAGCGCTATCGCGACGCGGCGGAATCGTTCCTGGCGGTGTCGACCAAATACGACAAGTCCGGCAAGGCGCCCGATTCCCTGCTGCGTCTCGGCCAGTCGCTGGCCGCGCTCAATCAGAAGGAAGCGGCCTGCGCCACGCTGGCCGAAGTTGGCCGCAAATTCCCGCGCGCCTCGGCGAGCGTGAAACGCGGCGTCGAACAGGAACAGAAGCGTGTCCGTTGTTGACGCGAGTCCGGTTACTGCTTCGGAAGCCAAATCGCTTTTCTCCGATCTGAAATCTTTTCCGGCTCTCGTGCTGGCGGTGTCGGGTGGACCCGACTCCACCGCGCTGCTGCTATTGGCCGCGCGCTGGCGCGATGCGTCGCGAGCGCCGCCGAAGCTGATCGCCGTCACCGTCGATCACGGCTTGCGCAAGGAAGCGAAGCTTGAGGCCGTTGCGGTGGCGCGGCTGGCGCGCAAGCTCAAGGTCGCGCATCGCACCTTGCAGTGGCGTGGCAAGAAGCCCGCGAGCGGCGTGCCGCAGGCGGCGCGGGCGGCGCGTTATCGCTTGCTGAGCGAGGCCGCGAAAAAATCCGGCGCCGCGCACATCCTCACCGCGCATACGCTCGACGACCAGGCCGAGACCGTGCTGATCCGCATGACGCGCGGCAGCGGCATCACGGGCTTGGGGGCGATGCAGAGAATCTCCGTCATTCCGGGGCGCGAGCGGAGCGAGCGAACCCGGAATCCAGATTTAAATACAACCCAAGTGTCTGGATTCCGGGTTCGCGGCCTATCGGCCGCGCCCCGGAATGACCAGTTTTTCCTCGTCCGCCCGCTGCTCGACATCCCCAAGGCGCGGCTGATCGCCACGCTCAAAGCGGCCGACATCCCATTCGCCGACGACCCCTCCAACCGCGATCCGCGTTTCACCCGGGCGCGGCTGCGCGGCTTGCTGCCGCAGCTGGCGCAGGAGGGCCTCGATGCCCGCCGCCTGGCGCTGCTGGCGCGGCGGCTCAGGCGCGCCGATGCCGCGATCGAAGCCATGGTTGAGCAGGCGATGGACTTCCTGGCGATGGATGCGCCCGCGCCCCACGCGTTGGCGTTCGAGGCAGGGGGCTTTGTCGTACTGCCCGCCGAGATCGCGCTGCGGCTGCTTGGCCGTGCGGTCGGCCAGGTCGGCGACGAAGGCCCGGTCGAGCTGGCCAAGCTGGAAGCGCTGAAGGATGCCCTCGATATGGCCCTCAAGGCAGGGAAAGGCCGCTATCGCCGCAGCCTCGCCGGCGCGCTGGTGACGCTTATGGACGGCAAAATCGCGGTGGAAAGGGCGCCGGCGCGCCGCGGCAAGCTCTTAACCACAGGCCGACGCGGGCGAGCCAAACGCCCGAAATCGCGCTAGAATATTGAGAATCGACATCTTTCCAGGTGCCCTCGCGGTGCCTACATTGTGACTGGGCGAGACGTGAAGTCGCCACGAAATTCGGCCATAACGATACAGGGCCGCAACGCCGTACGCGGTGGGTAAGGACGTATAATGAACGCCAATCTGCGCAATTTCGCCCTCTGGGTGATCATCGTCCTTCTGCTACTGGCGCTATTCACGCTGTTTCAGAACCCCGGCCAGCGCACCACCTCGCAGGATATCTCGTTCTCGCAGTTGCTCAGCGAGGTCGATCAGGGCCGCGTGCGCGACGTGGTGATCCAGGGGCCGGAAATCCACGGCACCTTCGCCAACGGCACCAGCTTCGCGACCTACGCCCCGAACGATCCCGGCCTGGTGCAGAAGCTCTATGCCAAGGGCGTCTCGATCACCGCGCGCCCGCAGGGCGACAGCGTGCCGTGGTTCGTCTCGCTGCTGGTGTCCTGGCTGCCCTTCATCGCCTTGATCGGCGTGTGGATTTTTCTATCGCGCCAGATGCAAGGCGGTGCCGGCAAGGCCATGGGCTTCGGCAAATCGCGCGCCAAGCTTTTGGCCGAGTCGCATGGCCGCGTCACGTTTGACGACGTCGCCGGCGTCGACGAGGCCAAGCAGGATTTGCAGGAGATCGTCGAATTCCTGCGCGATCCGGGAAAATTCCAGCGCCTGGGCGGACGCATTCCGCGCGGCGTGTTGCTGGTCGGCCCGCCGGGCACCGGCAAGACGCTGATCGCGCGCGCCGTCGCAGGCGAAGCCAACGTGCCGTTCTTCACCATTTCCGGCTCCGACTTCGTCGAGATGTTCGTCGGCGTCGGCGCCAGCCGCGTGCGCGACATGTTCGAGCAGGCCAAGAAGAACGCGCCCTGCATCATCTTTATCGACGAAATCGACGCGGTCGGCCGTCATCGCGGCGCCGGTCTCGGCGGCGGCAACGACGAGCGCGAGCAGACCCTCAACCAGTTGCTGGTCGAGATGGACGGCTTCGAGGCCAACGAAGGCATCATACTTATCGCGGCCACAAACCGGCCCGACGTGCTCGATCCGGCGCTGTTGCGCCCCGGCCGGTTCGACCGCCAGGTGGTGGTGCCGAACCCGGACGTGGTCGGCCGCGAAAACATTCTCAAGGTGCACGTCAAGAAGGTGCCGCTGGCGCCCGACGTGAACCTGAAAACGATCGCGCGCGGCACGCCCGGTTTCTCCGGCGCCGATCTGATGAACCTGGTCAACGAAGCGGCCCTCATGGCGGCGCGCCGCAACAAGCGCATGGTCATGCAGGCCGAGTTCGAGGACGCCAAGGACAAGGTGATGATGGGCGCCGAGCGCAAGTCGCTGGTGATGACCGACGAGGAGAAGATGCTGACCGCCTATCACGAAGGCGGCCACGCCATCGTCGCGCTCAACGTCAAGGCCACCGATCCGGTGCACAAGGCCACCATCATTACGCGCGGCCGCGCCCTCGGCATGGTCATGCAGTTGCCGGAGCGCGACAAGCTGTCGATGAGCCGCGAGCAGATGACCTCGCGTCTCGCCATCATGATGGGCGGGCGCGTCGCCGAGGAAATGGTGTTCGGCCGCGAGAAGGTGACGTCGGGCGCGGCGTCCGACATCGAGCAAGGCACGAAGCTCGCCCGGTTGATGGTTACGCGCTGGGGCCTGTCGGACGCGCTCGGCCCGGTCGCCTATGGCGAGAACCAGGACGAGGTCTTCCTCGGCTATCAGGTGTCGCGCCAGCAGAACATCTCGGAAGCGACCGCGCAAACGATCGACGCCGAGGTCCGCAAGCTGGTCGAGGCCGGCAATGCC
>JACQDO010000120.1 GCA_016201085.1 Hyphomicrobiales bacterium
GCTATTTCCTGGTCCATTCAACCCATTGGCAAAGTGCGCTCCTTGTCGTTGCCGGCCTGCTGCTGATCGATCCGCATCTCGTCACCGATGTCGTCGGCGCGATCATTGCCGCTGCCGTCGTCCTCGTTCAGCTCGCCAGCAAACGCGCCGCACTCAAGCCTGAGATCGCCGCGGAATGAGCAAACGCAAACGTCCCGACGAACTGCGCAGCCATCGCTGGCTCGGCGTCAACGATCTGCGCTCGTTCGGCCACCGCTCGCGCCTGCGTCAGGGCGGCTACGATGCGCCCGACTGGGCCGGCAAGCCGGTGATCGGCATTCTCAACACCTGGAGCGACATCAATTTCTGCCACACCCATCTGCGCGCGCGCGCCGAGGACGTGAAGCGCGGCGTATTGCAGGCCGGCGGCTTTCCCATCGAGCTGCCGGCGATGTCGCTGTCGGAGCCGTTCGTCAAGCCGTCGACCATGCTCTACCGCAACCTGCTGGCGATGGAGGCGGAGGAGCTGCTGCGCAGCCATCCGATCGACGGCGCCGTGCTGCTGGGCGGCTGCGACAAGACCACGCCCGGCCTGATCATGGGCGCGATCAGCATGGGTCTGCCCGCCATCTACGTTCCCGCCGGGCCGATGCTGCGCGGCAACTGGCACGGCGAGGTGCTCGGCTCCGGTTCCGACGCCTGGAAATACTGGGACGAAAAGCGCGCCGGCCGCATCAGCGAAGAGCAATGGCAGGAGATCGAGGGCGGCATCGCGCGCTCTTACGGCACCTGCATGGTGATGGGCACGGCGGCCACCATGATGGCGATCGCCGAGGCGATGGGCATGACGCTGCCGGGCGCTTCCTCGATTCCCGCCGCCGATGCCGGCCATCCGCGTATGTGCGCCAGCGCCGGCCGGCGCATCGTCGACATGGTGTGGGAGGACCTGACGCCGCAGCGCATTCTGACGCCGGCCGCCTTCGATAACGCCATCCGCGTGCACATGGCGATGGGCGGCTCCACCAACGCCATCATCCATGTGGTGGCGATGGCGCGCCGCGCCGGCTTATCGCTCGACATGAAGCGCTTCGACGAGATTTCGCGCGAGATCCCGGTGCTCGCCAATGTGCGGCCGTCCGGCGAGTTCCTGATGGAGGATTTCTTCTACGCCGGCGGCCTGCGCGCCTTGATGCACGAACTACGCGAGACGCTCGATCTCGGCTGCCTGACGGTGACCGGCCAGAGCGTTGGCGACAACATCAAGGGCGCCGAAGTCTACAAGCGCGACATCATCCATCCGCTCGACGATCCGGTGTCGCGCGAAGGCGCCACCGCCGTGCTCGCCGGCAACCTGGCGCCGCGCGGCTGCGTGATGAAGCCGTCGGCCGCAGACAAGAGATTGTTGAAGCACCGCGGCAAGGCGATCGCCTTCGAGGACTACAACGAGATGGCGCGCGCGGTGGAGCGCGACGATCTTAGCGTTACGCCCGACCACGTGCTGGTGCGCAAGAACGGCGGTCCCATAGGCGGCCCCGGCATGCCGGAATGGGGCCAACTGCCGATTCCGACCAAGCTGCTGAAGGCCGGCGTGAAAGACATGCTGCGCATTTCCGACGCGCGCATGAGCGGCACCAGCTATGGCGCCTGCATCCTGCACGTGGCGCCGGAGAGCTTCGTCGGCGGCCCGCTGGCGTTTGTGCAAACGGGCGACGAGATCGAGGTCGATGTGGCCGCGCGCCGCATTCATCTGCATGTCGGCGAGGAAGAGCTGGCGCGCCGCCGCGCCGCCTGGCAGAGGCCTGCGCCACGCTATCCGCGCGGCTACGGCGCGCTTTATTCGCAACATATCGGGCAGGCCGACGAGGGCTGCGATTTCGATTTCCTGGCGCCGCTGGGGGCGATTGCGGAGCCGGAGATACACTAAGGCTGTCATTGCCGGGCCGCCGCAAAGCGGCGAGACCCGGCAATCCATCTCCTGAAAAAGATGGATGCGCGGGTCAAGCCCGCGCATGACGGAAGAGAGGGCAGAAACTCGGGAGGACGACCATGCTGCGAACGATGTCGCGGAAATTCGGCGCGATGGCGCTTGTCGCGGTGCTGACGGCCACGGCGCTGCCGGCGCTGGCGCAGACCTATCCGAGCGCGCCGATCCATCTGATCGTCGCCTACGCGCCCGGCGGCACCGGCGACGTGGTGGCGCGCGTCGTCGCGCCCAAGCTGTCGGCCGCGCTCGGGCAGACGGTGGTGGTCGAAAACCGCGCCGGCGCCAGCGGCGCCATTGGCGCGCGCAGTGTCGTCGCCGCCGCGCCCGACGGACATACGCTGCTGGTCGGACAGACCGCCGAGGTCGCCATCAACCAGCATTGGCTCAAGGGCCTCAACTACGATCCGGACAAGGACCTGCAGCCGGTCGCGCTGATGACGGTGGTGCCGCTGGCGCTGGTGGTGCCAGCCAAGGCGCCGTATTCGACCATGGCCGAATATTTGGCGGCCATGCGCGACGGCAAGCATACCTTCGCCTCGGCCGGCACCGGCACGCCCGGCCATTTCGCCGGCGAGCTGCTCAAGGCCAAGACCAAGGCCAATCTCACCCACGTGCCCTACAAGGGCGCCGGGCCCGCGCTCAACGATCTGCTCGGCGGCCATGTCGAGATGTATTTCCCGGGCATGCCGGCGGCGATGCCGCTGGTGAAAAACGGCCTGGTGAAAGTGCTGGGCGTGTCATCGGCCAAACGCTCGGCCATCGCGCCCGACGTGCCGACCGTGGCGGAGGCCGCCGGCATCAAGGATTTTTCCTTCACGCTCTGGCAGGGCATCTTTGCGCCGCACGGCACGCCGCCGGCGATCGTCGCCAAGCTCAACAGCGAGATCAACAAGGTGCTCAACGATCCCGAGACCAAGAAGAAGCTGCTGGATGCCGGCGCCGAGGTCGAGGCGATGTCGGTCGAGCAATTCCGCGCCTTCGTCGCCGCCGAGAGCGGCAAGTATCTGGCGATCATCAAGGAGACCGGCGTCACCGCCGAGTGAGGTGCCTGGCTGCTACAGGCTTTTCGACGACTTCAATCAGCAGGCCAACGGCGTGCTGGTCGTGCGTTGAAATATTCTACTATAGCGAGTAACTTGATAGGATGCGCGTATATCGGGCGTTTCGGCGAACCTTGTATTTTTCAACTATGCGCATTGCACCGCTGCATAACGCTGATGGAACTCGCACAAAAAAATGGTAATGCGCAACCACGCGCCGGTAACTTGTAACCGTTCGCTATCGATTTGTTCACTAATTCGAGAAAAGCGCGCCCATTGTACATCTATATATGAGGATTTTATGGGCACTCTCCCGGCCTAAAGGATGGGATATCTGTGCATGCGCGCGTCGCGTTCGTGTGTGGTTGTTGCGATGTGCCTTGCCGGCTCGCTCATGGCGGCGAGCGCGGCACCGGCACAGCCGTTGCGCATGGGCGGCACCGGCAGCGTGCTCGGCCTGTTGCAACAGGTTAGCGCCGAGTTCACCACCGCCACCGAGACCAAAATCGACATCGTGCCGGCGCTTGGCAGTTCCGGGGCCATGCGCGCTCTGGCCGATGGCAAGCTGGACCTGGTCGTCTCGGCGCGGTCGCTGAATGCCGATCAAGTGGCCGCCGGCCTCACCCAGGTCGCCGTATTGCAAACCGCGTATGTCTTTGCAACCTCGCACCGCAATCCAAACGGATTGAAGAGCCAAGATCTTGCCGGAATTTTTGCGAGCGAGAAGCCGACATGGGACGACGGCACGCCGATGCGCATCATTCTGCGCCCGCGCAGCGAGGCCGATACCACGCTGCTCGGTAAACTCTTCGCCGGCATGGACGCGGCGATTGAAACGGCGCGGCGGCGCAGCGAAGTGCCGACCGCGGCGACCGATCAGGACAATGTCGCGCTGGCGGAGCGTGTGTCCGGCTCATTGATCGGAACCAGCGCGGCCCAGCTTGCGACCGAGCATCCCAATCTGCGCGTTGTACCGCTCGACAATGTCGTACCGAACTTCGCGAATTACCAAAGCGGCGTCTACCCATACACCAAGCTGCTGTACGTGCTCATTCGCGCCAACGGCAACCAAGAAACGCACCGTTTCGTCGATTTCCTGCGCTCCCCTGCGGGGGTGAAGACGCTGCGCGCCGCGGAAACCGTTCTGGGCGTTAAATGATGCAGGGTGTCGCGCTCAGGAAATTGGTCAGCACGATCGGGCTTACCGTTGCGATCACGACTGCCGTCGCTACGCCAAGCGTCTACCTTATCCACGACTACTATAATGTCTCGGAGCACATGGCGTTCAAAGCCCGATTGAATGCCGCGCGGGTCGCCCAGTACATCTATGCACACGGCGACTTGTGGCAGTATCAGCAGTTGCGGCTCACCGAGTTGATCCAATTGCCCGAGATCGGTGCGCGGCCTATCCGGCAAAAAATTTACGACCGGGACAAACGTCTGGTGCTCGAAGAGGGCGCGCCTGTAGCTGCACCGATAATGACCCGCAGTATACCGATTGTCGTTGCCGGCTCGACCGTGGGCGATTTCGTCGTCGAAGAGAGCCTGCGCAAGACCCTCTACGAGACCGGACTGGTCGCTTTCATATCCGCGCTGATCGGCTTTGGCGCGTATTTTGCGCTGCGAGTGTTTCCGCTGCGCGTGCTCGATCGCACGCTTGGCGACCTGCACGAGACTCAGCGCCGGCTGGCCGCGCAGAACGAACGCTTCGACACCGCATTGACCCATATGTCGCAGGGCCTGGTGATGTTCGATGCGTCGGCTCACATGGTTGTGTTCAATCAACGCTACATCGACATGTTCGGACTGTCGCGGGACATCATCAAGCCTGGCGCCAGCCTGCGCGATGTCCTCCACCATCGGGTTTCAACCGGCGGCTTCTCCGCCGACGAAGTCGACGACTATATGGCCGGCGTCCTGGCCGCCGTACGCGAGGGAAACACCTTCAGCAAGATCACGAAATTGCCGGACGGCCGGACCATTTCCATTGTCAATCAGCCGACCGTGGACGGCGGCTGGGTCGCTACCCACGAGGACATCACCGAACGGCTTCTGGCCGAGGAAAAGATCAGGCACTTGGCGCATTACGATGCACTCACCGACCTGCCGAACCGTGTCAAATTCTACGATTGGATGGAAACGGCGCTGGCCCGCATGCGCCGCTCGGAAAACATTGCGGTTCTCAGCCTCGATCTCGATCATTTCAAGAACGTCAACGATACGCTTGGCCATCCGGCCGGCGACCGGTTGCTGCAAGTCGTGGCCGAGCGCATGCGCGCTTGCGTGCGGGCCGAGGATCTTGTGGCGCGCCTGGGTGGCGACGAATTCGCCATCGTGCAGGTTTCCTCGGCAAAGACGCCGAATATCGCCGAGTTGGCCGCGCGCGTCATCGAGCAGGTGGGTGCGTCCTACGATATCGACGGCCACCAGGTCGTCGTCGGCGGCAGCATCGGCATCGCCATCGCCCCGGGCGACGGCAAGGTGCCCGATGTCATCATGAAGAACGCGGATCTGGCGCTCTACCGCGCCAAGGCCGACGGCGGCGGCGTCTACCGTTTCTTCGAGGTCGGAATGGACGCCCGCATGCGGGCGCGCAGCGTGCTCGAGCTCGATCTACGCAAGGCGATCGTGAACGGCGAGTTCGAGCTTTATTACCAGCCGATCGTCGACGTCAAAAGCGGACACGCCACCGGCTGCGAGGCGCTGGTGCGCTGGCATCATCCCGAGCGCGGGCTGGTGCTGCCGGGCGAATTCATTGCGCTGGCGGAAGAAACCGGCCTCATCGTGCCCTTGGGCGAGTGGATTTTGCGGCAGGCCTGCGCCGCGGCGGCGCGCTGGCCCAAGCACGTGACTGTCGCCGTGAATCTCTCGCCGGCCCAGTTCAAGAGCCGCAACATGGTGCAGACCGTCATCAGCGCGCTGGCTGCATCAGGTCTGGCGGCCGGCCGGCTCGAGCTGGAGATCACCGAACTGGTGCTGTTGCAGGAGACCGAAGGCGCCTTCGCCATTCTGCATCAATTGCGCGAACTCGGCATCAGAATCGCGATGGACGACTTCGGCACCGGCTATTCCTCGCTCGGCTATCTGCGCAGTTTCCCGTTCGACAAGATCAAGATCGACCAGTCCTTCATCCGCGATTTGACCACCAAGGAAGACAGCGTCGCCATCATTCGCGCCGTGGTCGGCCTGAGCAGCAGCATGGGGATCACGACCACCGCCGAGGGCGTCGAGACGAAAGATCAGCTCGCGCGCCTGACTGCGGAAGGCTGCAACGAGGTGCAGGGCTATCTGTTCAGTCCGCCGCTGCCGGCCGGCGAGATCGAACGGGCGCTCGACAAGCTCAGCCCGCGCATCGAGGCGGTGGCCTGAACCCGCACGTAATCGTGCCGCGGTTCACGGCTGACTTGCGATGTAATTCGTCACCCCCGACACCGTCGCGCCGCCGACCACGCAGGGCAGGCCGAATTCGACATGGCCGGTGGCCGCCGCCGCGATGCAGCCGCCCGCGATCGCGCTCTGGCCGACAAACGCCCACCAGGACGCGCTGCGGCGGTAGGCCGGACCCTTGCGCCGCAATTCGTCGATAGCCGCGACCGCCTGCTTGCGGATGCGCGCGATCTCCACCGTTTCGGCCGCATCGGTGACTTCCTTGAGCGCGGCCACCGTTTCTTTCGGCTGGTTGCGCGCCTTGCTTGCGCCCTTGAGCAGCATCAGCAGGTCGGAATCGCGCGTGGCATTGCTGGCCAGCGTGAACTTCGCCATGCTGCCGATGGTGAGCCGCTCGACGTCGTCGCCGTCGGCCGACCAGGGCAGCATCGCCACGATGCGCATGATCGGACCATAGCTGCCGGTGGCGAAATAGTAGCCCCACAGAATGTCGAGCACTTCCGGACTGGGCTCCAATACGGCCTTGCGTTCGCGCTTGCCCCACACCGCGTCGATCCGCATGTGCTCGCGCAGGCGATCGAGAGCGGACGGGCTCGGTGCGATCGCCAGTTGATCGAGCGTGGGACTTTTCCCCGACAGATATTTCCCGATCATCGCCTGCCGCTCCGGCATGCGGCCGGCAAATTTGCGCAGCAGATCCTGCCAATCCGGTCGCCCCGAATAGGCGATCGCGCGCACGACGATCATTCGAACCGATGATGCCGGCGAGAAATCCGACATAGACGCCGGCGCGCTCGGTGTCCTGCAAGCCGCCCAAGCGGCTGAGCTCGCGCATGACGGCGGGCACGGCGTTGGCATCGGGTTTGGCGCGATAGGCGTTGACCCAGCGCAGCACGGCCTCGGTCGAATAGAATTCGACCGCCTTGGGCGGCTTTTTGAATTCGGCCGCCTTCGGCGGCTTGGCCTGTGCCGGCAGAACCATCAGCAGGGCCATCAGCCCGGCCAGCAGCGTCCGCATGTCCCCTCCCGCGTTGGCGGGAATTGAGCAGTCGCCTACGACAATTTCGTGAGCGGCTCGCGGCAAAGTCGTGGCGGCGATTTGTGCCAATTCGGGAATTCGGTTGACGAAGTGGGTCGCTTACGGGCATTTGCTCGTCGCATGGCCGACGACATTCCCTTCGATAAAAATCTCGATCTGGCGCCCGACACGGTCGACGAGCCGATGCCGCTGGTGCGGCGAATCATGGCCGACAATCCGGGGCCCTTCACCTTCAAGGGCACGCTCAGCTACATCGTCGGCAGAGGCAAGGTCGCCATTGTTGATCCCGGCCCCGACGATCCCGCGCACATCGCCGCGCTGCTCGACGCGGTGCGCAACGAGACGGTGACGCATATCTTCGTCACCCATACGCACCGCGATCATTCGCCGGCGGTGCCGGCGATCAAGCATGCGACCGGCGCCACCGTCTATGCCGAAGGTCCGCATCGCGCCGCGCGGCCGCTGCATATCGGCGAGCAGAAGCGGCTCGATCACAGCGGCGACATGGATTTCCGTCCCGACGTGGCGCTCAAGGACGGCGAGATCGTGCGCGGCGAGGGCTGGAGCGTCGAGGCGGTGGCGACGCCGGGTCACACCGCCAATCACATGGCCTTTGCGTTCAAGGAAAACAACGTGCTGTTCGCCGGCGATCACGTGATGGGCTGGGCCACCTCGATCGTGGCGCCGCCCGACGGCGCCATGAGCGACTACATGGCCTCGCTCGAAAAGCTCCGCCGGCGCGGCGAGACCGTCTACTTCCCCGGCCACGGCCCGGCAATCAGGGACGCCGGCCGTTTCGTCAGCTACTACATCCTGCATCGCAAGGCGCGCGAGGCCTCGATCCTGCATCGGCTGGGCAAGGGCTCAAGCGACATCCCCACGATTGTGCGCGCCATCTATATCGGCATCGATCCGCGCCTGACCGGCGCCGCCGGCCTGTCGGTGCTGGCGCATATGGAGGATCTGGTGACGCGCGGTCTGGTCGCGACCGACGGACCGCCGGCGATCGACGGCGTGTATCGGTTGGCGAGAGATTGAAATTCCGCACCGCCGCCTGTCCGACACGCGGCCATCACCGCTGAGCGATCCTCTAATTCCGTCGCTTATGAGGGATTATATTTGCCGATGGGATTCCGCTGGTGCCCATGCGGATCAGCCAGTCGGCGGTGCGCAAGAGTGCGGCGCGGTTAGCCCAGGGAGTCTCCGCCCAATGCCGTGTCAGCAATAACATCGCCTTGTCGAAGTAGACGTTGGTATCGCGACCGGCACCAAATCGTTGCAACATTTCAATGCAATTTTGCCGGCTGTTCAGCAGCGTGCGGTGGCTCAGCCGATTCTGGGAATGAGGAGCCTTACTCGTTTTCTGCGGCAAACCCGTGCGTTTGTTTTGGGGCAATTTAGTTGGATGCACCAAATGCCACCTCTTGAGGAGAAATGCTTCTCCCCGAAAAAACAATAACTAATGTCGTTTGCCTGTGCGAATAGAGATTCCATCGATTGGCGTAAATATTCTGAAAAAACCAATTTTAATAATGCCTTATCGTCGCATCTATGACCTTTTGTCTAATACGATTGACGAGCTTACATAACAGCATCCCCCAAGTACTATTCATCAAAATAAAACACTGCTTTCAGGGAAAAACGCTGCGTAGCTCGGCGGCGAGCGCCGTCGAGCCGACAATAGGGGGTTGACTATGGCTTCGGCTTCTCGCGTTCCGGCAAATTTCCGACGCGTCATCACTGCCGCGGCGGGCGGAAACGTTATCGAATGGTATGACTTCTATATTTTCGGCAGCTTGGCCACGATCTTGTCGGTCAAGTTCTTCGAAAAGAGCCATCCCGTCGCCGCGCTGCTCAGCACCATCGCGCTGTTCACCGCCGGCTTCCTGGTGCGGCCGTTGGGCGCATTCGTGTTCGGCTGGCTGGGCGACCGCGTCGGTCGCAAGTACACCTTCATCCTGACGCTCGTCGGCATGGCGCTCGGCACCGGCGCGATCGGTCTGATCCCGACCTTCGAGAAAATCGGCGTGGCCGCCGCGATCATCCTGTTCTGCCTGCGCATGCTGCAAGGCCTTTGCCTCGGCGGTTCGTACGGCGGCGCCATCACTTATGTCGCCGAACACGTGCCGGAAGACCAGCGCGGTTACTATACCGGCTGGCTGCAAACCTCGCCGACGCTTGGTATCGTGCTGTCGCTCATCATCATCATCGCGACCCGCACTTATTTCGGCGAAGCCGTGTTCAACGACTGGGCCTGGCGCATCCCGTTCCTGTGCTCCTTCCTGCTGGTGTTCGTGACCATGTACATGCGCGCCAACTTCGAAGAGTCGCCGGTCTACGAGGAGATCAAGGCCAAGGGTAAGACCAGCAAGAACCCCTGGCGCGAAGCCTTCCTCAATCCGCAAAATTTCAAGTACGTGGTGATCGCCACCATCGTGGTCTTGGGCGAAGGCGTGGTCTGGTACTCGAGTCAGTTCTGGGCGCTGTTCTATATCCAGACGGTGTCCAAGGTGGATACGTTGACCGCCTCCTGGATCGTCGGCATCGGGTTGGTGATCGGCACTCCGTCGCTCATCCTGTTCGGCTGGCTGTCCGACAAGATCGGACGCAAACCGGTGATCCTGGGCGGCTTCTTCCTGGCGGCGGTGACTTACTATCCGCTGTACATCTGGCTCGGGGCGTCCACGCAGCCCGGCCATATCAACATGCCGATTGCGATCCTCATCGTCGCCATCATGGTCTGCTACGTCGGCATGGTGTACGGGCCGATCGGCGCCTTCCTGGCCGAATTCTTCCCCGGCCGCATCCGCTACACGGCGGTGTCCATGCCGTACATGATCGGCAACGGTTGGGGCGGCGGCTTGGTGCCGTTCATCACCACCGCGGCTTACACGGCGACCGGAAGCCTCTTTTATGCGCTGCTCTATCCGATCGCCGTTCCGACGGTATGCTTGATACTGTCGCTGTTCCTGATGCCCGAAACTCGCCAAATGAGCGTCTGGGACGAAGATGTGAACCCGCGTGCGCAAAAAGCTTAGAATCAAAACTTGGAATCCAAACGATGTGCGGGGCCCGTTGGGCCCCGCATTTTTTATCGCGGATCGGTTTCGCGTTTACCGCCTGTTGGCCGGCTGACGCTTGGGCGGCGGCGTCTCTTTCTTCGGCGCCTCGGCGCGCGGCTCCGGCGCGGAGTTGGCGGCGGCGTCGATGTCTTCCAGCAAAGCGCGCAGGCGCGCGGCATTGGCGCCGAAATCGTGCGTGCCGTAGCGCGAGGCCGAGCGCAGATCGACGCGCGTGCCCTGCCCGAGCGGGCTGATGCGGATCACCACGTCGTCGCGGAAGCCCATGATCGGGGTGCGCGCCACCGCCTCGATGCTGCCGTCGCGGCGGCTGGCCGCCGGCGGGTTGGAATCGACCAGCAGCCATTTGCGTTTGGTGGCGATAGCCAACGCGATGTCGTAGGCGGTCTTCGGCGGCACATCCAGTTGCAGCGGCACGATGTCGGGATAGGCCGCGCGCTGGCGCTCGGCGGTGGCGTTGCCGGGATAAGCGATGCGGTCGCGCGGCCGCAGCCGCGTCAGCACATCGAAACGCGGCGGATTGGCCGGATCGGTGGTGATGTCGTTGATCGCCGGCAGCTTGCTGGCGCGATAACCGAGATAGCTTGGATAAGAGAGCAGCAGCAGCCCGAGCAAAAGCCCGAGCAAAGAGTAGCCGAGGCCGGAAAGGCCCTGCCGCCAGATCACGATGAAGCTCGCGAAGGCCAGCAGGATCGCCAGCGCGGCGAACACCAAGGCGGCGGCGAAGGTCGCCAGCGCCGGCACGATCTCCAGCAGGCCGGAGCGCAGGATGACGACCGAGAGCGCGGCGACCGCGAAGGCGAACAGGCCCAGCCGGCCGGACCAGGCCGCCAGTTTCGACATCGGTTCAGCGGCGAAAGAGGCTCGTCGCGCCATATCTTATCCTACCCCGCGCATATCCGTTTCAAGGCCGCCCATTCCTCGGCATCGAGCATGGGCTCTGCCGGCCGCTCCGCGGCCAGTCTGTTGATAGCGGCAATGCGCGCCTTGGTCTCCGGGTGATCGAGAAGAATCTGCATGCCCGGTTCGGTGGCGCCGCCGATCTTCTCCAACATGCTGGCGAGCGCGCGCGCATTGCCGCCGGCCTTGTTCATCAGCGCGGTGCCATAGGCATCGGCGGCCGCTTCAGCCTCGCGCGAATAGGATGACTGCAACACCGATTTGGCGGCCAATACCACGGCGCCGCCGCCGACAAAATCGCCCAGCAGCATGCCGAATAAAAACGACAATCCGCCCGCCTGCAACACCGCCTTGCTGCCGTCGCGGTGCGCGACATGGCCGAGTTCGTGCGCGATCACGCCGGCCACCTCGTCAGCCGTGGCGGCCTTCTCGATCAGGCCGCGGAACACATAAATCTGGCCACCCGGCAGCGCCATGGCATTGGCTTCGGTCCGGCGCACGACGATGCCGCGCACCGGCAGCGGCAGGTCGGCGGCGGTTTGCAACTTTTGCATCAGCTTGTCGAAGGCGGCGCGGCCGGGCTTTTCGCTATCCTGGCTGCCGCACTCGAAGCCGGCGCCGAGACGGCGGTTGTCGAGCAGCGTGCGCACCTGCATGTCGACGGCTTCGCCGAGCTTGCGCTCGATACCCGCCGGCAACAGCGGCGCCAACCGTTCGGCGATCGCCGGCACGCCGAACCAGGCGACCAGCAGCAGCGACGCGGTAGCGGCCACGCTCCAGCCGATGACGCGGATGCGCTGACGGCGCTGGCGCAGGCCGGTGCGGTCGACATGCAGCGCGCGTGCATCGATGATGGCTGCGAATTGCGTATCGGTGATTTCCAGGCGTTCGAGCGCCGCGCTGCCGCGGCGGCCGAGCCGCAGCACGCTGTCGGGCGCGGCCAGGCCCTCGATCTGGTCATAGGGCCATTGCGCCAGCAGCCTTCCGTCGCGGCCGGCGATCTCAAGGCCGGATGCGCCAAGCGCCACGCCCACGTCCTGGCGGACGCTGGTCTGGCCGTCGAAATAGATGCCGGCGCCGGTGGTCATCAATATCCGCCCACATTAAGCGCATCGGCCAGTCCTTCGCCCAGCGCCGAGCTGGGCGTGCCGCCGGCCTTGACGCGGTCGAGCGCAGACAGACCGGACAATTGCAGCGATTCCATGCCCAACTGCCAAAGCGACAGCAGCACGGTGGCGCGGTAGATGGTCGAGAAGCCGAGCGCCATAATCACATAGCCGATCAGCAGCAGGCCGGTCGCCGCGATCTCGCCGGCGGCGCCGGTCGGGCCGCTACCGGCCAGCAGGCCCACCGCCACCAGCCCAACGGCGCCCAGAACCGCCATCGCGATGCAGAACAACAGGCCGTACCACAGGAAGCGGACATAGGCGCCGTAGACATGGCGCATGCGCAGCGTCGAGGTCACCGACAGCTCGCCGAAGCTCAGTCCCGAACTCCACCAGCGCAACACCAGCGCCTGGAATGCCGGATAGAGCAGGGCAGCCAGCGTGACGGCGGTGCCCGCCATCAGCATGGCAAATACGATGACGCCGGCAAGCTGCGGATTGCCGCCCTCGATGCGGCTCATGACATCGTCGCTGCCCGCGCCGAGCGCATCGCCAAGTGCCTTCCAGTCGACCGCCATGACGAAGGCGCCGACCGTGAGCGCGAGCGGCGCGAACACCATGAGCCACATCGGCAAGCCGCGCCACAGCAGGCGCAGGCCCGAGCCGGCAAAATGGCCGGCGATATCGCCGTAATAGGTGTTGCGCATCTTGTAGCGTTCCAGGCTGGCGAGCTGGAACGGATAGGCCAGCCCCAGCGTGAGCGCGGTCGCGAGCCACCACAGCACCGCGCGCAGGGCGTAGGCCGAGGCCGAGCCGCCCTGGTGGAAACGCAGCCCGCGATAGATCGTGCGGGTGAGGCGATAGCGGCGGGCGCGATAGACCGCGTATTGTCCAAGCACGGCCAGCGCGGCAAAGGCGATCACGCCGGATAGCTGCCCAATGGTGCCGAGACCGAGCGCCCCCAGGAAGAAGCCGGCATAGACCGGAACCAGGATGGTGATCGCCATCAGGAAGCCGATCAGCAGCTCGAACGGCGTGCCGGTATATTCCAGCGTCTCGCCGGCGACCTCGGTGTTGGCCCAGAGGAAGCGGCGCACGTCGGTGGCCAGCCAGAAGCGGTAGATGCCGAGCGTGACGATGAGCAGCAGCGCGCCGCGAACGAGCAGCCGCCAATAGGCGCGGCGCGTGCCGAGGAATCGGATGGCGCCATGCGCCGCGGTCGCGCTCGCCTCGAGGCTGGTCATGCGCATGAGGGATAATGGCAAGCGGCGGGCGGCGCAATGTCCTCGGCGCCATGGCAGGCGTCAACGCTCTCGTCCGCGCGCCTGCAGGCTAAGCGACCTTCTGCGCCGCGAAAGCCGGCTTCTCCAGCCGGGCGCGGATGGCATCCCCGGACATCGGCCGGCCGAACAGATAACCCTGGCCTTCGTGGCAGCCTTGCGAACTCACCAGCTTCATCTGCTCTTCCGTTTCGATGCCTTCGGCGACCACGATCTTGTCGAGGCCGGCACCGAGGCTGGCGACGGCGCCGATGATGGCGCGGGCGTCGCGCTCGTCGCCAAGATCGACGATGAACGACCGGTCGATCTTGATCTTATGGAAGGGGAATTTGCGCAGGTAGTTGAGCGAGGAATAGCCGGTGCCGAAGTCGTCGAGCGACAGGCTGACGCCGAGATTCTTGAGCTGCCGCATGGCCGCCAGGGTGCCCTCGCTCTCCTCGAGCAGCAAACGCTCAGTGACCTCGAGCTCGAGCCGTTGCGCGGATAGTCCCGACTTCGCCAGCGCCGAGACCACCTGCAAGGTGAGGCCGCGCTCCCTGAACTGGACCGGCGACAGGTTGACGGCAACCTTGACGCCGTGCGGCCAGGTCGCCGCCTCGACGCAGGCGCGGTTCAACGCCCATTCGCCGATCGCAATGATCAGGCCGGTCTCCTCGGCAACGGGGATGAACACCGACGGCGGCACATTGCCGCGCACCGGATGCGTCCAGCGCAGCAGCGCCTCGCAGGTCGTCACCCGGCCGGTCTTCAAGTCGACCAGCGGCTGATAATTCAGGTGGAACTTCTGCAAAGCGAGGGCTTCGCGCAAATCGAGTTCGAGAGCGCGTCGTTCCTGCGCCGCATCCTCCATCGCCATGGCGAAGAAACAGTGGCTGCCGCCGCCGCTATTCTTGGCGGCGTAGAGCGCCATGTCGGCCTTCTTGAGCAGTTGATCGGCGTCGACGCCGTCATGCGGCGCCATGGCGATGCCGATCGAGGCGCCGATGTCGATGCGGTGGCCGTCGATCTCGAACGGCTGGTTGAGCGTGCTGGCCAGGCGCATGGCCAGGCGCTTGGCGTCCTGGTGGCGCTCGGTGGCCGTCTGTAGCACGACGAATTCGTCGCCGCCGAAGCGGGTGATCATGTCGATCGGGCGGATGACGGTGCCCAGCCGGGCGGCGACTTCCTTGAGCAGCTTGTCGCCGATCGGATGACCGAGCGTATCGTTGATCGCCTTGAAGCGGTCAAGATCGATCAGGTGGATGGTGACGTGTCTTTCGCCGTCATCATCGGACGCGAGCATGGCGTTGAACCGCTCGTGGAACTGCGTGCGGTTGGCGAGCCCGGTGAGCTCGTCGAACCGGGCGAGGTGCGCGATGCGCTCCTGCGCGCGTTTGCGCTCGGTCACGTCTTCAAGAATGACGACCGAGCCGCCGTCCGACTTCATGCGGCGCGATACGGCGATGCTGCGTTCGCCGTCCGGCGAGGTCTCGAACTGGTCGAACTTGTCCTGCCGAAGACCGCCGGCCAGCTCGCAAATCACCTGCTTCACGCTCTTGGCTTTGAAGTTGCCGGCGCGGATGCTGTGCCGGATCAGTTGCGGCATCCGCATGCCGACGTGGACCGGCGTATCCTGCAGATGAAGCAGTTCGATGAACCGCTCGTTCCAGACCTGCAGGCGATCCTGCTGGTCGAGCATGCACAGGCCGTGCGACATGTTGTTGAGCGCAATGTCGAAGCGGTTGGCCTGCTCCTCGAAGCGGGCGGCCAGCGCCGCCTCTTTGAGCGTCATGGTCAGTGCCTGCATGATGACGTCGCGGATGCCGAGCGTGATGTCGATCATCCCGTAGATGAACAACAGCCCTACGACGCCGAGCACTTTGTGTATCCAGTCGGGGTAGATCAGCAGTGCAATCGCCATCGGCAGCATGATGAAAGTGAGCTGACCGACGGCGATGAACGGGCGTCCGGCATTGCGTCCTGAAATCGCGGCGGCATAGCCGGTCGCGGTGGTGATGACCACCATCTGCAGGGTCGCATCCGGGGTGTGCATGAGCGTCAGCCAGCACAACAGGCCGAGCAGGCCGGAGAAACACCAGGCGCCGTATTCGTAGATGTGTTCCCAGAACTTTGTGACCTCGAGCTGCTGGCTATTTTTGTACTTCCGGTAAAACAGCGCAGACACGACCCGCAGCATACCGACCGCCAGGATGGCGATCGAATTGGCCATGATCCACCGATCGCCGACGCTTAATGCGACGACCATGCCGATAATCGAGCAGTTAACGGCGCCGATAGTCAGCGAAGAGATCGGCGCAAACAACGACTCGACCAAGGCGGCGCGGATCTCCGTCGGGAGATTCGCATCCGCTTTGCGGGTCTGCAGCAGTTTTTTAATCAGCATGTGGCTTCGCACGGCTGCCTTGAAGCCGCCGATCCTACGTGGCGTTGCTCAATATCGTGCAAACGCACAGGCTTATCGGCGCGCGTGATAAATGAGTGGCAAATGGCCGCGTCACGACTTCAATAAAATTGTTTCGAATTGGCCCGCGCCCAGTACCGATGCTTATCGAACAGAAGCAGCGGTTATCGAGACGGTATGCGGAAGCGCCGCGAGAGAATTTTTTTGTAGTTAATGTTCATTTTGAGGCGAATTTTCAGCGCGTTTCGTTGCGCGCGCGTTCGTGGAACTTACGAGTCTTGCGTTCCGCATATGGTTAACAAGCGATTGCTGATTGTCGCGGGCACGACTTTCTGTTAGGGTAAAAAAATTGTTAACTGGTGCGTCGAAATGTCGATGTATGCGTATTCGAACGCCTATTCTCCCGGTCGGGCTATCGCTCAGGCGAAGCCCTTTGCTGCGATAGCGCCGGCGGTTCCCGCGATCGATCCCAAGCTGGCCGATCAAAAGCTGATCGATCTTAAGAAGAGCGCCGACGCGCTTCGGCTGTTTGCGCTGGAACAGCTGGAGGTAACCTGGGAAGAACAAATCGGCGCGCTTTGGACCTTCATGCGGCCGCGCGGCCGGCCGAGCTACAATTTGGAGCTGCTCGACGACATCCACGCTTTGCAGCGCGGCATCGTGGCGAAGTTCGCCGATCGACCGAACGAGTTGCGCTACCTGATCGCCGGCTCGCGCACGCGCGGTGTGTTCAGCCTTGGCGGCGACCTCGACCTGTTCGCGGCCTCAATACGCAAACAGGACCGGCCGGCGCTGGTCACGTACGGCAAGTCGTGCGTACGCGTCCTGCACAGGTTCTTGAACGCGCTTGACCTGCCGATCATCACCATCGGATTGGCGCAGGGCGACGCGCTCGGCGGCGGCTTCGAGTCGCTGCTCTCGTTCAATGTCAGAATTGCCGAGCGCGGCGCCAAGTTCGGCTTCCCCGAAACCATATTCGGCCTGTTCCCCGGCATGGGCGCCTGCAGCCTGGTGACGCGGCGCACCGGCGCGGCCTTCGCCGAGGAGATGATGCTCAGCGGCAAGACCTACACCGCCGAGCAGATGAAGGACGCCGGCCTGATCCACATGGTCGTTGAGCCGGGGCAGGGCATCGAGGCCGCGCGCGACTACATGAAGCGCACCGAGCGCCGGCATGTCGGCCACCGCGGCATCTTCAAGGCCGGGCTCGTGGTCAATCCGGTCACGCTCGATGAGCTCGACCGCATTGTGCAGATCTGGGCCGATACCTGCCTGCAATTGAGCGAGCGCGATCTCAAGGTCATGCAGCGGCTGGTGTCCGCGCAGGACCGGCTGCAACCCGCCTTGCAGGCCGCCGAGTAGGACGCGCGGCAGAAATACGTCACCGAATAAATCGACGGCGCCGTCAATATTGACGGCGCGGGCGTTGGCTCTTTTCCGGCTTTCTGCCGGGCTCACTGTAGAATGGGTTGCGCTCGCAGAAGCCGCCGATGCCGCTGACGGTGGCGCGGCATTGCTCGACGGTGACGAAGCCGCAGTTGTAGGCGGCATCGCCCATGTTGAGCACGGCGCACCATTTGTAAGGATCGGCGTGAGCGTTGCCGGGCGCGGACAAGGCAGCGGCGGCTGCGCCGAAAATTGCTGCCAGAACCAATTTGCGCATCGATGTCTCCGGATGGCGGTGGCGACAAATGACAGGCACCGGCAGCTAACACCAACCCCTACCGGGCCGCCGTTATTCCCAGTGTCCGCGCCCGTCACTCACTCCGCCGCCTGACTGAGCCCAATGCCTCCGCTCACCACCGGTATTTGATTGAGCCGGTGCCGGTATAAGTCCGCGCGTGGCTGGCGAACTCGCCGTCGAATTTGGCGGCGATCGACACGTTATTGGCGAGGCGCAGTTCGGCCCCCGCCGACAGCAAGGCCGAGTTGGCCGGTATCGGCGCGCCGTTGACCGTGAAGTTCGAGCCCGGCAGCGTCTGGAACACTGCATTCATGGCGATGTCGCTGGTGTGATCGTGCGCCCAGGCGGCGCGGGTGCGGATGGCGAGCGCCCGTCCATTGTCGAGCGCGAACGTCTTGTCGAACCAGCTGCCCAGCTCGAAGCGCGTTGCGTTGGTCCTGTTGGAGGCGTAGCTGAGCGGGAAAGTCCCGGTCCCCGACAGCACGGTTTCGCTGTAGCCCGGCGTGCGGAACTGCTGGATTTGCGCGGCGGCATAGGGCGTGACGCCGACCCACGGCATGGCGAAGCGGTAACCGCCCTCGAGCCGGCCGCCGAAGCTTTGCGCGCGGAAGCGTGCTTGCAACGTTTCACTGCCGACGGCCGTCACCGTGCGGCCGGTCGTCATGTCGTGCCAGGCATAGGCGGCGGCGGCGGAGATATAGCTGGCGCCGAACGAATGCGAGCCATAGGCGCCGAGCTGGAACACGTCGCTCCGGCCGCCGCCGAGACCTTGCGACAGTCCCCATGACAGGTTGCCGCCGGCCAGCGCGAAGCCGAGCGTCGTATGCGGCATCACGCGATAATCGGCGCCGGCGGCGAGGCCCCAGATATGCGTCGACACGTCGTTGCTGCCGACGATCGCATCGCCGGCGGTCTTGCCGTAGCCGCCGTAACCCTGGCCCCACAAGCGCCAGCGCCGGTCGATGTCGATGCTGGCAGCGCGGCGGTCCTTCGGCGTCACCGCGGCATAGGCCGCCGCTGCTTCCGGCGATGCCATCCGCTCGCCGGGACCGAAGGCGCGCGCGAAGCCGAGCGCGCCGGGGTTGCCGCCGGGCGCGCCGCTGAGCGGATTGAGCAGCAGCGGCAGGAACGCGTTCATCATCTTTATGCCGCCGCTGGCGGCGCCGGTCGCGGCCTGGCCGCCGACCTGATCGAGCGCGCCGGTCAGCTGCGCGCCGGTAAAGCCGAGCAGCGTGTTGAAGCCGGCCGGCAGCGTCGGGTTGGCGAGCACGCCGGCGTTGATGCCGGTCGCCACCTGCGTCTGGTTCTTGGTGAAGCTCGCAAGCAGCGCGATCGTGGCCGGGTCGAGCACCAGATAGACGTGGGTGGCGTCATAGACGAGGTGCGGATTGCGCACGCGCATTGTGTCGCTGTTGAATCCGAGGGTGTCGAAGGCCGAAAAGGTCGTGCCGTTGAGTCCGCCGGTGGCCAGCAGGATGGCGTAACTGCCCGCGGCATAGGCGCCGGAGGCAAAGCTGACGAGCGCGGTGCCGGAGAGCGCGGCGGTGCCGTTCACCGTGACCATGCTGAACTGGTTGGGTCCGGCTTGCACCACATAGCTGACGCCGCTGTTGAAGGTGAGGTTGCCGTTGACTATGAGCGTGCCTGGCGTTCCAAGCAGGCCCGCCATCAGCGTGCCGCCGGCGTTGACGGTGGTATTGCCGACCGCGCCGTAGCCTGCCAGCGTGCCGCCTGAATTGAGCGTGACGGTCGCGGCGCCGGTTGTGTCGGTCGTGGTGAGTGCGATCGTTCGGCTGCTGACAATGGTGGCGCTTCCGGTCGTGCTGTTGTCGGAGA
>JACQDO010000121.1 GCA_016201085.1 Hyphomicrobiales bacterium
CACCCAAGTCGGCTGTAGCCGACTTGGGTGGCCGCGCCCCGGAATCCATAACCCCAGCGCTGCGGAGTATGGATTCCGGGCCCGCCGCTGCGCGGCGTCCCGGAATGACAGATTAATCCGCGTCCTTGCCCTTCTTGGTCGGTTTGTCGGCCTTGCCCTCTAACGCCGCGATGCGCGCCTTCAGGGCCTCGTTCTCCTCGCGCGCCAGGCGGGCCATCTCCTTGACCGCCTCGAATTCCTCGCGCTGGACCACGTCGAGATCGCGCAGGATGCGCTCGGCCTGGGCCCGGAACAAAGTGTCGAATTCGCGCCGCACGCCTTGCGCGACCCCGGCGGCGTCGTTCATCAGGCGCGCCATTTCGTCGAATATGCGGTTGCTGGTCTGGGTCATGGGTCTCGCCTCATTTGCCCACATTAATGGCGATACGGTCACCCGGCCGCAAGGCCCGGCGTGCTACGAAACTGCTAGAATCGCCGCGCGTTAATGTCACGGACCTCGCAATGCCTTTGCTTGTCATCCCCTTTCCCGCCTTCGATCCGGTGCTGGTGCATCTCGGACCGTTCGCCATCCGCTGGTACGCGCTGGCCTATATCGCCGGCATTCTGCTCGGCTGGCTCTATGCGCGCGCCCTGATCCGCTCCGAGAAACTGTGGGGCGGTACGGCGCCGCTGACTATGGTGGATTTTGACGACTTTGTGTTGTGGGTGACGTTGGGCATCATCCTCGGCGGGCGCATCGGCTACGTGCTGTTCTACAATCTGCCGCACTTCGCCGCGCACCCGCTCGAGATCTTCCAGCTCTGGCAGGGCGGCATGTCGTTCCACGGCGGCTTCACCGGCTGCGTGCTGGCCGTCATCCTGTTTGCGCGCAAGCGCGGCATTCCGATCCTGTCGCTCGGCGACATCACCTGCGCAGTTGGACCGATCGGGATTTTCCTCGGCCGTCTCGCCAATTTCATCAATGGCGAATTGTGGGGCCGGTCAGCCGACGTACCCTGGGCGATGGTATTCCCCGGCGGCGGACCGCTAGCGAGGCATCCGAGCCAGCTCTACGAGGCGGCGCTGGAAGGGCTGCTGCTGTTCGCGGTGCTGGCGTTGCTGATGCGCGCCGGCGCGCTCAGGGAACCGGTTTTCGGAAAAGATCATGTGCAAAAAATGGATCAACCGCTGATGACTGAGTTGTCGCCGCTGGAAATCGAAATTCGTAGACGCATCGGGGCGGCCGGGCCGATGCCGGTCGGCGAATACATGGCGCTGTGTCTCGGCGATCCGCAGCACGGCTATTACATGACGCGCGATCCGCTCGGCGCGCGCGGCGATTTCATCACCGCCCCGGAAATCAGCCAGATGTTCGGCGAGTTGATCGGCCTGTGGATGGCGGCGGCCTGGAAACAGATGGGCGCGCCCGACCGCATTCGTATTGTCGAATTCGGTCCGGGACGCGGCACGCTGATGAACGACGCGCTACGCGCGGCGCAGGCCATGCCCGGCTTCCGCGACGCCCTCACACTGCACTTGGTCGAGATCAGCCCTGTGCTGCGCGCGCAGCAGGAGCGCACGCTCGCCGCCTTGCCCCTATCGGTGTCATGGCATGCCGCGCTGGAGGAGGTGCCGAACGGCCCAGCCATCGTCGTCGCCAATGAATTCTTCGATGCGCTGCCCATCAACCAGGCAGTCAAGATCGACGGCGGCTGGCACGAGCGCCGGATCGGCATCGATGCCAACAACCATCTTGTTTTCACCCGCGCGCGCGAACCGCTGCCGCGCTTCGAGCAGTTATTGCCGCCGGCGGTGCGCGAGGCGCCCGAGCCGTCGATCTTCGAGTGGCGTGCCGACACCGCGGCCATGGAGTTGGGCCGGCGGCTCGCCAACGATGGCGGCGTCGCGCTGGCGATCGACTACGGACACGCCGAAAGCGCCACCGGCGAAACCTTGCAAGCGGTCGGCCAGCACGCCTATGCCAATGCGCTGGCGTCGCCGGGCGGACTCGATCTGACGGCGCATGTCGATTTTCAGGCGCTGGCGCGGGCGGTGGAAGCCATGGGCGCCAAGGCTTTCGGTCCGATCGAACAGGCGGACTTCCTGCGCCGGCTCGGCATCGAGACCCGCGCCGCTTCGCTCAAGGCCAAGGCCACAGCGCGCGCCGCCGCCGATATCGACTCAGCCCTGGCGCGACTCATCGGCCGTGGCCGCGGCGGCATGGGCGCGCTGTTCAAGGCCGCCGCCTTTACTCATCCCTCGCTCGGCGTGCCGCCCGGATTCGAACGCTAAGGAATTAAGGACATTGATGCGGCCGCCCGCGACGATCGATCCAAATCCCGGTCTCGGGATTGTAGCTGCGATATCGCTGCATGCAGTATTCGACACCCTGCTGCTGACGCGCGGCCTCGCTCGCGATAATGGCGCCGATCGCCAAGCCGATGACACCGGCAGCAACCGCCGCACCGGCATTACCGCCGCCGCTACCACCGCCGCCCCGGCGACCGCCGCGGCGCTGCACTTGGATGACCAACGAATTGCCATCGGCTTGCGTCACTAAATCCTTCGACATGGCGCCCGCCAAAGGTGCGGCATGTGTTGGCGTCGGGCTAACTAGCAGGCAAGCACCCATCAATGCTCCGGCAGCGGATAAATGAAACCGCATAACGTATTCTCCCTTTCTACCGCGCACGTAATCTCTATGATGACATATATGAGGAACATCATGCGTGCATTGATCTAGGTCAGACCCACCAGGCGATACAGATGCTGCAGGCTCTATCACTCGCCGAACTCGACGGACTGCACCACGCCTTCTTCACGCGCGCGGGCGGCGTGTCGCGGGGCGTCTATGCCACGCTCAATGGCGGCACCGGATCGAACGATGCGACAGAGCGGATCGTGGAAAACCGTGCGCGCATGGCCAGCATCCTCGGCGTCACCGCCGATCGTCTGCTCACCGCCTACCAGATCCATTCGCCCGATGTGGTGACGGTCGAGCGGCCGTGGACGCATGACACCCGCCCGCGCGCCGATGCCATCGTCACCAAGAC
>JACQDO010000122.1 GCA_016201085.1 Hyphomicrobiales bacterium
CCGAGCGGAGGCGAAGCCGAGCGAGGGCGGGTGAGTGGTCTGCGTCCGCGTCAAGCTCCGACCCCTCACCCGGCTCGCGCTCGCTGTCGCACACGCAGTCAAGCTTGCGCAGACTGCGTAAACTTGTCTGCGATGCGATCCACCCTCTCCCGCAAGGGGAGAGGGGAAAGAGAGCCTGCCGTTCGCCAATTGCCTCAAGACGGCAAGCGGCCTAGATAATCCCAATGTCCACTTTGCTCATCTCCCACCCCGCCTGCCTCAATCACGAGAATGGCCTCGGCCATCCCGAGCGGCCGGACCGGCTGCGCGCCATCGAGCAGGCGCTGGAGGACGAGCGCTTCCAGACCCTGGCGCGCGAGCAGGCGCCGCTGGCCGACCACGAGATCGTGGCGCTCTGCCATCCCATGGAATATGTCGAGGCGATCCGCGAGGCGGCGCCGTCGGACGGCATGGTGCGGCTGGACGCCGACACCTCGATGTCGCCGGGCAGCTTCGAGGCAGCATTGCGCGCCGTCGGCGGCGGCATGCTGGCGGTCGACGAAGTGATGAACCAGAAGGCGTCGAACGCCTTCGTCGCCGTGCGCCCGCCCGGCCATCACGCCGAGACCGCGCGGCCGATGGGCTTCTGCCTGTTCAACAACGCGGCGATCGCGGCGCGCTACGCGCAGAAACGCTTCGGCGTCGAGCGCGTATCAATCGTCGATTTCGACGTGCATCACGGCAACGGCTCGCAGGACATCTTCTGGGCGGATAAATCGGTCATGTATTGCTCGACGCACGAGATGCCGCTCTATCCCGGCACCGGCGCGGTGGGCGAGAGCGGCGAGCACAACACCATCGTCAACGCGCCGCTGTCGGCCGGCGACGGCGGCGATGCCTTCCGCGAGGCCTTCGAGACCGTGATCCTGCCGCGCCTGCGCGCCTTCAAGCCGGATCTGCTGGTGATCTCGGCCGGCTTCGACGCCCACACGCGTGACCCGCTGGCCAATCTCAATCTGGTGGAAGCCGACTACAGTTGGGTCACCAAGAAGCTGATGGAGATCGCGGACGCCAGCGCGCAAGGCCGCATCGTCTCGCTGCTGGAAGGCGGCTACGATTTGCAGGGCCTGTCGCGCTCGGTCGCCGCGCACGTCACCGCGCTAATGCGTGGGTGATTTTCGTCATTCCGGGACGCGCCGAAGGCGCGGGCCCGGAATCCAGGGACACACAATGGGCGATCGGTTTTGGCTCTGGATTCCGGGTTCGCTCGTTTCACTCGCGCCCCGGAATGACGAGTTAGCGCGCCGTCAGCCCACCATCGATCGGCAGATCGGCGCCGGTGATGAAGGCGGCCGCATCCGACAGCAGATAAACGCAAAGGCCGGCCACTTCCGCCGGCTGGCCGAGCCGGGCGAGCGGAATGTCGAGGGTCAGCTTGTGCTTCACCGCCTGGGCATCGCGCGTACCGCTGGCGATGTCGTCCACCATCGGGCCCTCGACGAAAGCCGGGCACACGGCGTTGCAGCGCACCGGCGGCTGGTAGCGCGCGCCATGCAGCGCCACCGACTTGGAGAGCATCGATACGCCGCCCTTCGAGGCGCTGTAGGCGGCCAGATTGGCGCTGCCGACCATGCCTAACACGGAGGACAGATTGACGATCGCGCCGCCCTTTTTTCGCAGCAGCGCGAACATGTGCTTGCAGCCGAGGAAGGTGCCGTCGAGATTGACCGACAGCACGCGCCGCCAGGCGGCGAAGTCGGTCTTCTCGATACTGCCGACCGCGGCAATGCCGGCGGCGTTCACCAGCCCGTCGAGCCGGCCGTGCTGGCGCTCGATGTCGGCGGCCAGGCGCAGCCAGCCGGCTTCCGCGGTCACGTCGAGCGCGACATCGATGCCTTTGCCGGCGGCCAGATCGGTGGCGATGGCGCGGCCGCCAGCCTGTTTCACCGCCGTTACCACCGCACCGCCGATGGCGCCCGCCGCGCCCGTAACCAAGATTACTTTTTCCTTGAGATCGGCCATTGATGTCCGCTATCCCCACTCCCGTTGCCGCGCTAAGCTTTTTTGCGTTGCGCATGATCTTATCCGAAAACCGGTTCCCACTTTTCGGGATCATGCGCCAATATCGAGTATTCGCGGCAAGATGTCACCCATGCAGCCCGTGTGTCTGATCACCGGCGCATCCGCCGGTATCGGCGCGGCGCTCGCTCGCGAATTCGCGGCGCACGGCCATGCGCTGGTCATCGCCGCGCGCCGCCAGGCCGAGCTCGATCGCTTGGCCGCCGAGATCGCGGCGGCCGGACATGCCCGCCCGCATGTCATGACCGCCGACCTGGGCGCGGCGGACGGGCCGGAGCTGCTGGCGCAGGCCATGCAGGCCGCCGGGCTGGAGCCGTCGATCGTGGTCAACAATGCCGGCTTCGGACTGCTGGGCGAGGCGGCCGAACTCGACCGCGCCCGGCAGCTCGCCATGATCGACCTCAACATCCGCGCGCTCACCGAGCTGTCGCTGCGCTTTCTGGATAGCATCAGGCGGCACCGCGGCGGCATCCTCAATGTCGCGTCCATCGCCGGCTTCCTGCCCGGCCCCGGCATGGCGGTCTATCACGCCAGCAAGGCCTACGTGGTTTCCTTCAGCGAGGCGCTGCATGCGGAATTGCAGGCCGAGGGCGTGCGGGTCTGCGCGCTCTGCCCGGGGCCGGTGGCGACCGAATTATTCGCACGCGCCGGCATTCCGCATGATTATTTCCCCGACTACCTCTACCGCTCGGCGGAACGGGTGGCGCGGGAGGGTTACCACGGCTTCATGGCCGGCCGACGCGTGGTGGTGCCAGGCCTGCCCAACCGCATCATGACTTTGATGCCGCGTTTTTTGCCGCGTGAACCGGTGCTGGCGATGATGCAGCGGCGCTGGATGCGCAAACGCCGCACTTGAATGGCTTTCGCCCCCCTGCCCTGCCGGCATAGGATGCCCCGCACGAATCTCTGCCCGGGAACCTGATATGGCCGAAGCCACCAACGCCGACGTCAAGAAGCTGCCCTTCGAACGGGCGATCGATGAACTGGAAACGATCGTCAAGCGGCTGGAGGAAGGCAAGGTGCCGCTCGAGGAGTCGGTGGCAATCTATGAGCGCGGCGAGGCGCTCAAGAAGCGTTGCGAGGAGCTGCTGCGCCAGGCGGAGGCGCGGGTGGAAAAGATCACGCTCGACGCTTCCGGCAAGCCGACCGGCAGCGAGCCGCTCGACGTCGATTGATGGCGCCCGTGCAGGTCCACCGCCGGCTCATCGTCTATGTGCAGGGCTACGACCCGCGCGGCCTGCACGAATATTACCCGATGTTCCGGCGCGAATGGCGCCGCACCTGCGAGCTCTACGGGCTCACCGGAACCATCGGCCGGCCGCAAGACGATCCGCGGCACTTCACCACAAGCTGGGACATCGCCACCAATGGCGACGGCTGGCAGGTGGAGACGCGCTATCTGTTCCTGCGCTGGGAAGACATCATCCGCCGGGATTTCGCGCGCCCGGTCTGGTGGAAAATCTTGCACATGTATCTGAACATGGGCGCCCTGCTGGCGAACGGCGTCGCGTTCCGCATCCTGCGCGCGCATTGGCGCTTCGGATGCTTCCTGCTTTATCCCTTCGTGCTGATGACTCTGTTTCTGCTGCTGGGCTCCATCTTTGGCGCGCTGTGCATAACGCTGGTCGCCGTGCTCGGCGCGCCGGCGCTGGTGGCAAAGATCGTCGGCGTGGTGACCGGGCTCGGCGCCTTCGCTTCCATGCTCTGGCTCACCGAGCCGCAAACCTACCTGCTCTATCTCTGCGACGACGGCGTCTCCACCTATCAGTTCGCCCACCGCCAGCGGCCGGACTGGGAGGCGCGCATGGAAATCTTCGCCGGCGAAGTGGCCGACGCGGTGCGCGCCAGCAAGGCCGACGAGGTCGTGATCGTGGGCCACAGTTCCGGCTCGTTCCTCGCCGTCGACGTGCTCGACCGCGCGCTCGCCCGCGATCCGCAACTGGGCAAGCACGGTCCGCGCGTGCGGCTGCTCACCGTCGGCGCCAATCTGCCGATCGTCGGCTTCCACGCGCCGGCGCAATGGTTCCGCGACCGGCTGGCCCGGCTGGCGGTGGCGCCCGATATCGATTGGGTCGACTACCAGTCGCGCCACGACATCATGAATTTCTGGCCGTTTGATCCGATCGCCGGTCACGGCATCGCGCTGGAAGCGGATGAGCGGCGAAATCCGCACGTGGTCGCCATTAGCTTCCGTGACCTCTGGATCCCCGGCGACTTCGGCCGCCGCCGTTGGCGCTTTTTTAAGGCCCATTTCCAGTTCCTGCTGGCCAATGAGCGGCTGGGTGCGGCCTATGATTATTACCTGATCTGCTGCGGCCCGCTCGATCTGCTCAGCCGCGCGCTGAAGCCGCTGGAGGCGATTGCCGCCATGGCGCCAAAAACGGGCCTCGATCGCGCCGCATCGACCGCGGGTTGAATTGCCCGCCCCGGCACATCTGGTGTAAGCCTGCCTGGATTGCCTATCCGGCCCAAAGCCGGCCCGGTCTGTCTTGGAGTTGCCGTGCCCGAGAACTCGAAAACACCCATGCTCGACCGCGTTCGCCTGCCGAGCGACCTGAAGAACCTGTCGGCCGAGCAGCTCAAGCAACTGGCCGACGAGTTGCGCTGGGAGTTGATCGACGCGGTCGCCAAGACCGGCGGCCATCTTGGCGCCGGCCTCGGCGTGGTCGAACTGACCGTGGCGCTGCACTCCGTCTTCGACACCCCGGCCGACCGGCTGATCTGGGATGTCGGCCATCAGAGCTATCCGCACAAGATCCTGACCGGCCGGCGCGACCGCATCCGCACGCTGCGCCAGGGTGGCGGCCTGTCCGGCTTCACCAAGCGCGCCGAGAGCGAATACGACCCGTTCGGCGCGGCGCATTCTTCCACTTCGATCTCCGCCGGTCTCGGCATGGCGGTGGCGCGCGATCTCGCCGGTCGCAAGAACAACGTCATCGCCGTCATCGGCGACGGCGCCATGTCGGCCGGCATGGCCTACGAGGCGATGAACAATGCGGGCGCGCGCAACGAGCGGCTGATCGTCATCCTCAACGACAACGACATGTCGATCGCGCCACCGGTCGGCGCCATGTCGGCCTATCTGGCGCGGCTCGGCTCCGGCCACACCTATCTGAAGCTGCGCGACGTCGGCAAGCAGCTCACCCATCATCTGCCCAAGCGGCTGGATCGCGCCATCACCCGCGCTATCGAACACGCGCGCACTTACGTCACCGGCGGTACGCTGTTCGAGGAACTCGGCTTCTATTACATCGGGCCGATCGACGGTCATAACCTCGATCATCTGCTGCCGGTGCTGCGCAACGTGCGCGATGCCGAGATCGGGCCGATCCTGGTGCACGTGGTCACCCAGAAGGGCAAAGGCTATGGGCCGGCGGAAACCTCGGCCGACAAATATCATGGCGTGGTCAAGTTCGACGTCGCCACCGGCACGCAGGCAAAATCCAAGGGCGGCGCGCCGCAATACACCAAGGTTTTCGCCGAGTCGCTGATCAAGGAAGCACGCAAGGACGACAAGATCGTCGCCATCACCGCGGCGATGCCGTCCGGCACCGGACTCGATTTGTTCGAGAGTGAGTTTCCCAAACGCTTCTTCGATGTCGGCATCGCCGAACAGCACGCGGTGACATTTGCCGCAGGTCTGGCCGCCGAGGGCTTCAAGCCGTTCGCCACCATCTATTCGACCTTCCTACAGCGCGCCTACGATCAGGTGGTGCACGACGTCGCCATCCAGAAACTGCCGGTACGTTTCGCCATCGATCGCGCCGGTCTGGTCGGCGCCGACGGGCCGACCCATGCCGGCGCCTTCGACGTCGCCTATCTCGGCTGCCTGCCCGGCTTCGTGCTGATGGCGGCGGCCGACGAAGCCGAACTGGTCAACATGGTGGCGACGCAAGTGGCCATCGACGACCGGCCGTCGGCATTGCGCTATCCGCGCGGCGAAGGCCTCGGCGTGCCGATGCCGGCGCAAGGCCAGCCGCTGGAGATCGGCAAGGGCCGTATCCTGCGCGAAGGCCACAAGGTGGCGCTGCTGTCCTTCGGCGGACGGCTGGGCGAATGCCTGAAGGCGGCCGACGAACTGGCCGCGCTTGGTCTATCGACCACGGTCGCCGATGCGCGTTTTGCCAAGCCTTTGGACACCGACCTGCTGCTGCGGCTGGCGCGCGAGCACGAGGTGCTGGTCACCATCGAGGAAGGCTCGGTCGGCGGCTTCGGCGCCTATGTGCTGCAGGCGCTGGCCGACAGCGGTGTGCTCGATGCCGGCTGCAAGATCCGCTGCATGGTATTGCCGGATGTCTTCATCGACCAGGACTCGCCGGCGGCGATGTATGCCAAGGCCGGGCTCGACGCCAAGGGTATCGTCACCCGCGTGTTTGAGGCGCTCGACAAGGACGCCGCCGCCGAAACGGTGAAGCTGGCCTGAGCTACCGCCGTTTCTTGCGCTTCGGGACCTTCTTGCCCTTCTTGCGCGCTTCCGACAGGCCGATGGCAATGGCCTGCTTGCGGCTCTTGACCGTCTTGCCGCTGCGGCCGCTCTTGAGCGTGCCTTTGTTGCGTTTGCGCATGGCGCGTTCGACATCTTTCGAAGCGCCTTTGGAATACTTGCGAGCCATAATGGCCTCCCTGATAGTCAGACAAATTGGCTCCGTCGCATAACAAATCGGCATGCAACTTGTTCCGACTCCTTGCCTCAGTATCCGCGGATATCGATGAGATGAATACCCCATCCCGCCTTCGCATCGATCGTCTGCTGGTCGAGCGCGGCCTGTTCGAAAGCCGCGCCAAGGCGCAGGCCGCGATCGAAGCCGGGCTGGTGCATGCCGGCGACGTGCTGGTGCGCAAGGCCTCGGAGGAGATCGCGCTCGACGCACCGCTGCGCGCCACGCCGGCACATCCTTATGTCTCGCGCGGCGGGCTGAAGCTCAAGGCCGCGCTGGAGCATTTCGGCTTCGACCCGAAGGGCCGCATCTGCCTCGATGTCGGCGCCTGCACCGGCGGCTTCACGCAGGTGCTGCTGGAGCGGGGCGCTAAGCGCGTCATCGCCGTCGATGTCGGACGCGGGCAACTGCACGAGAGCCTGCGCGCGCGGCCGGAGGTGGTGTCGCTGGAGGAAACCGATATCCGAACTCTCTCCCCTGCCCTTCTCGGCGAAGCGCCGGACCTGGTGGTGATCGACGTCAGCTTCATTTCGCTCAAGCAGGTAGCGCCGGCCGCCCTGGCGCTGGCGAAAACGCCGGCACAACTGGTGGCACTGATCAAGCCGCAATTCGAAGCCGGCCGCGCGCGCGTGAAGAAAGGCGTTGTGCGCGACACCGCCGTTCACGCCGCGGTCTGTGACGACATTGTGGAATTCGTCGCGTCGCTCGGCTGGCGCGTGCTCGGCGTGATCCCCTCGCCGATCCAAGGCGGCGACGGCAATGCCGAATTCCTGCTAGGGGCTGCGCATGACTGAGCACCTCACCATTACCCGCCTCGGCCATCGCGGCGACGGCGTTGCCGACACGCCTGCAGGCCCCGTCTATGTGCCCTATACGCTGCCGGGCGAAGTCGTCACCGTCGAGGCGGTCGCCGGCCACCCCGACCGGCGCCAATTGGACCATATCGACAGACCGAGCCATGAGCGCGCCACGCCGATCTGCAAGCATTTCGGCACTTGCGGCGGCTGCGCGCTGCAACACTGGTCGCTGGCCGAATATCACCTGTGGAAACGCAATCTGGTGGTGGAAGCGCTCGAACACGCCGGGCTGCTGGCGCCGGTCGAGCCGCTGATCGACGCGCATGGCGAGGGCCGCCGGCGCGCGACCTTGCATGCGCGGCGCGGCGCGCACGATGTGCTGGAGGTCGGTTTCACCGCGCCGCGCGCGCACCACATCGTCGCCATCGACCGCTGCCCGATCCTGGCGCCCGGCCTCGACGGCGCGGTGCAGGCGGCCTGGGCGATCGCCGAAATCCTCAAGCCCGCCAACAAGCCACTCGATATCCAGGTGACCGCGACCGATGCCGGCATGGATGTCGATGTGCGCGGCTCCGGCCCGCTCACCTCCGCACGCACCAGCGCACTCGCCGGTCTCGCCGAGAAGCACAGGCTCGCGCGCATCACGCGGCACGGCGAACTGGTCGTGCAACGCGCGCCGCCGACCCTGAAAATCGGCCGCGCGCATGTGCCGCTGCCGCCCGGCGCCTTCCTGCAAGCGACCGCCGAGGGCGAAGCGGCGCTGGCGCGGCTGGTGCTCGACCATGTCGGCACCGCCAAGCGCGTCGCCGATCTGTTCGCCGGCATCGGCACCTTCGCCTTGCGGCTGGCCGAGAAAGCGCGGGTGAGCGCCGCCGACCAGGAAGCGAGCGCCATCCAGGCGTTGACGCGCGCGGCGCAGACCACCTCGGGACTAAAACCGGTGGAGGCCGCGGCGCGCGACCTCTTCCGCCGCCCGTTCATGGCGGCCGAGCTGAAAGTCTTCGACGCCGTCGTGTTCGATCCGCCGCGCCAGGGCGCCGAGGCTCAGGCGCAGGAACTCAGCCTTAGCAAAGTGCCGACCATCGTGGCGGTGTCGTGCGATGCCGCCACCTTCGCGCGCGATGCCCGCATCCTGGTCGAGGGCGGCTACCGGCTCGGCACTGTGACGCCGGTCGATCAGTTCCGCTATTCGGCGCATGTCGAGCTGGTGGCGACGTTCGCGCGCTGATTACTGGAAATCGTAAATGCCGAAGCGTTCGCGCCAGCGCCGCTCGCCGATGGTGCAGGAGATGCGCGGCGCCTCGCTCGAAGCCTTCATCACGCGCGGCTCCGGCTGGCGGCCGGCGATCTCCAGGATCAGCTTGGTGCGCGTCGCCTTGATGAATTCCGCACGCTCGCGGATCGGCACCACGAAGGCGCCGGGGCCGCCGATCACGCAGTCCTCGTAATAGATATCGAGGTCCTCGATATCCATGGTGCCGGGATTGGGCCGCTTGAGCATGATCGGCAGGCCGTTGATGGTGATGCCGGCGGCAAGCACGTCGTCGCGGATCGGCACCACCAGCGGCCCGTCATTATTGGCGCCGTCGCCCGATACGTCGATGACGCGGCGCAGGCCGCGATAGCCGCTGTTGTCGAACAGCGGCTTGGCGAAACGCAGTCCGCCGGCAATAGACGTGCGCGAGGCGCGCCGATAGGGCGCGCGCGCCAGCTCGTTGGCCACGCTGTCTGCCGCTTCCGGGCCGTCGATCAGCCGCCATGGCATCAGGATCTTCTGATCGTACTGGCCGGCCCACTCGAAATAGGTGACGGCGATCTTGCCGTTGACGCCCTCGCGCAGCGCGCGCAGGAATTCCGGCGACTTCAACGCCAGCACATAACCCTCGCGCTGCAGCGCCTGCTCTTCCGGGTCCATCGAATAGGAGACGTCGACGGCGATCACCAGTTCGACGTCGACCGCGATGGCGGTGGGGCTTTTGTCGGCGAGGCGGGGTGTGGGGGCGGCCACAGCCACGACCGCGGCGGCGGCTGCCGCGATCATTCCGGCGATGGCTAAGTAAAGACCGCGTCGCCCCATCGTTGAAGGGTGACACGAAGCCGGGGCGAAAAAAAGGCTTACCTCGTCATTCCGGGACGCCGCGAAAGCGGCGGGCCCGGAATCCATACACCGCAGCCCCGGGATTATGGATTCCGGGTTCGCGGCCTTTGGCCACGCCCCGGAATGACAGAGAGAGTTCAGCTCTCGATCGGCTCGGTCGACGCGATCTCGATGCCGAAGCCGCCCAGTCCCACATAGGTGCGCTTGCTGGAGGTGAGCAGGCGGATTGAGGAAATGCGCAGGTCTTTCAAGATCTGCGCGCCGAGCCCGACCTCGCGCCATTGCCGCGAGCGCGCGGCGTCGGTGCCGGTATCGCCATGCGGGATTTCCGCCACCGGCACGCCGGCGGTGCCGTCGCGCAGATAAACGATGACGCCGCGGCCTTCCGCCTTGAAACGCGCCAGCGCGGCACGGATCGATTTGGCGCCGCCGAACACGTCGCCGATGATATCGGCGCGATGCAGGCGCGCCAGCACCGCCTTGCCGTCGCCGATCTCGCCATAGACAAAGGCCATGTGGTGCACGCGATCGAACGGCGTCACGTAAGCATAGCCGTAGAGCGAACCGATCTCGGAGGCCAATTGGAATTCGCCTACCCGCTCGACCAGCTTGTCACGGCTCTGACGGTAGGCGATCAGTTCGGCGATCGAAATCCGCACCAGTTTATGCTTCGCGGCGAATTCGGCGACATCCGGCCCGCGCATCACGGTGCCGTCATCCTTCATCAGCTCGGACAGCACGCCGACCGGCGGCAGCCCCGCCAGCCGGCACAGATCGACGCAGGCCTCGGTATGGCCGGAGCGCATCAGCACGCCGCCCTCGCGCGCGGTCAGCGGGAACACGTGGCCGGGACGCACGAAATCGTTGGCGGCGCTGTTGCCATTGGCGAGCGCGCGCACCGTGTTGCAGCGCTCCTCGGCCGAAATGCCGGTGGTCAGCCCATGCCGCACGTCGACCGTGACGGTGAAAGCGGTGCCGAGCGGCGCGTCGTTTTCCTTCACCATCGGGTCGAGATGCAGGCGGCGCGCCAGTTCGACGCCGAGCGGCGCGCAGACGATGCCCGAGGTGTTGCGGATGATGAACGCCATCTTCTCCGGCGTGCAGAGAGAGGCGGCAACGAACAGGTCGCCCTCGTTCTCGCGGTCGTCGTCGTCGGTGACGGCCACGATCTCGCCTTTGGCGAAGGCCTTGATCGCCGTTTCAACTCTGCTGTGACTATCGGACACGGATGTTACCTCGAACGGGGCGTCAAGCGCCGGGCTTGAACGGCCACGCCGTTCCCTCGCCGACCTGACCGCGATGCATGAGATAGTGATCGGCCAGCACACAGGCCACCATGGCCTCGCCGATGGGAACCGCGCGGATGCCGACGCAAGGATCGTGGCGGCCTTTGGTCGAAATGTCGGTATCGCGGCCGTAACGATCGACGGTCTTGCGCGGGGTCAGGATCGACGAGGTCGGCTTGACCGCGAAACGCGCGACGACCGGCTGCCCGCTGGAAATGCCGCCGAGAATGCCGCCGGCGTGGTTGGACAGGAACACCGGCTTGTTGTCATTGCCCATGCGCATCTCGTCGGCATTGTCCTCGCCGCTGAGCGCTGCCACGCCGAAGCCGTCGCCGATCTCCACGCCCTTGACCGCATTGATGCCCATCAGCGCGGCGGCCAGATCGCCGTCGAGCTTGGCATAGACCGGCGCGCCGAGACCCGCCGGCACGCCCTCCGCCACCACCTCGATCACCGCGCCGCAGGACGAGCCGGCCTTGCGCACGCCGTCGAGATAATCCTCGAAGAATTTCGCTTGCACCGGGTCAGGGCAGAAGAACGGATTGTTGTCGACCTCGTTCCAGTCCCAGCGCGTGCGGTCGATCTGGTGCGGTCCCATCTGCACCAGCGCGCCGCGCACGGAGAGGCCCGGCACGATCTTGCGTGCGATGCCGCCGGCCGCGACCCGCGCCGCGGTCTCGCGTGCGCTGGCTCTGCCGCCGCCGCGATAATCGTGCAGCCCGTATTTGACGTCGTAGACGTAGCCGGCGTGGCCGGGCCGGTACTTGTCCTTGATCGCGGAATAATCCTTCGAGCGCTGATCGACATTGTCGATCTGCAGCATGATGGGGGTGCCAGTGGTCACCTGCTGGCCGCTGGCTTCGTCGAAAAACACGCCGGACAGGATTTTCACCGTGTCCGGTTCCTGCCGCTGGGTGGTGAAACGCGACTGCCCCGGCCGCCGCTTGTCGAGATATTTCTGGATATCGGCCGCCTGCAACGGAATGCGCGGCGGGCAGCCGTCGACCACGCAGCCGATCGCCGCCCCGTGGCTTTCGCCGAAGCTGGTGAACCGGAACATATGGCCGAAAGTGTTGAACGACATGGCAATTCCGTACCGCGCGCCGCTGCGGCGGTCAAATAGGGCGCTCTCATTCCGGGCGCTGCAAAGCAGTGAGCCCGAAATTCATACTCCGCAAGCACTTGGACAGTGGATTTTTGTGGTTGCGACCAAACGTTCCGAAAGATGAGGGCGGCTCACCGCGTGAGCTTTTTCGCCGAACACGCAGACCACAGCTCGCGCTCTTTCAACGCGCAGTCTCGCCGCGAGTTTGGTAATTCAGTTTAAATTACTATCCCAAAGCTTATCCAGGAGCATTTATATTTATTCAGATGCGGGAAGGCACATATGAGATCAACAACGGACCTTTGCGTAAACCGTGCACCCTTGGGTGCCGTCGCAATAAAGAACCTCTTTCCAGCTGTCGACGCAGTTTCCTTCCCAGCACAGATTTCCAGCACCGATTGTGCTGCAATCTTTTGCCAGCGTCTTTGTAGTAAGTGCGAAATTCGAGCCTCGGCTCATGATCCTTTTCGCTTCGTCGGGAGTCAGTTTCTTAATTTCGTAGCCTTGCTTTTTGGCCTCTTCCTCGGTCTGCGGGATCGGCATTGTCTTTCTCCTTACTACTGACCAGCACGAATGGCGGCTGCTACAGCCTGACCGATAAGTGCGGCGTTATGCATAGCCGTAGCTTCTTTAGCCGCCTCGTCGGTCGGGGCTGAAAACGTGATGATTATATCGTGTGTGCGTGTTCGCGACGTGTTGAAAAACGGAGAATTGGGATTGGCCGTGATATCGACCAACTTCCAAGTCGGCGTTGCTGCGCCACCATAAACCACAACGAAGGTCACTTGGTAACTGAAGGCACTGTACGGGCCGGGGATCGTTCCGGGTACAGTTGTGAGAAATATCTTCTTGTCGAGGAACTGACCGATCTTTAGGTCACCCTCAATCAAGACCTCACCGGAACCTTCGCAATCGTTCAGAATGCGCCCCGCCATGCGCAAACCTTTTAACGGATAAGTGAACGAGATCGTTTCAACGCGGGTGGCGTCAGCGGAGGCGTTCACACCTGCACCGAGGGTAAAAGAGCGATTATTAGACCAGTTACGAACCCAAGTTACACCCGGATTTATTGAGCTCTTCTCGTCGACGCTCAGTTTGAGAGTGACCGTGGCAAGCCAACTCTTGAACCATTCGGCGCTGTAACCGCTTTTCTTTCCGGGTATCAAATATTTATCAAGTGCAGCATCCATGCCTTTGTGCAGTTCGCACTTAATGTGATTGATGATCCGGTTTTCGGTGATTTTTTGCTGCTCGCGCGGCTGGTACCACTCTTCGATTTCTGGGACCGAGAGTCCGCATCCCATCAAGACCATGGCGCAAAAGATTACTGCGGCAACGCTGTATACTTTACGCATTAGGTGAGCCCCGAATACCGCCACCCGAACGGGTATATACTCTCAGTTGTATGCTGTCAGAGTCAATTAAAAAGCGGGAGGCATCGGGTGGTGGTATTCATTTGAGTGCCTAAACAGACCCGGCGTGCTGCGGCGTTCGGTACTCAGCGAGTGGCCTCGCAATGGCCTATCACGCATACCGCGCCAGCTTCCCGTCCGCAAACACATAGACCACGCCCTGGTCGATATCGATCAAGGGAGCCGCCGCCGGCTTGGCGATGCCGAGAACCGCCATCAGACCGCGCGCGGTGCCGCCATGGGCGGTCGCCACCGTGTCGCGGGTGAGGCTCTCGTACCAGCCCTTCATGCGCACCGACACCATCTCGTAGCTCTCCCCGCTCGGCGGCAGGAAATGCCACTTGTCGTGCTCGCGCTGCGCGATGCGCCGCGGGTCGTGGTTATGCAGTTGCGCGATGGTGAAGCCTTCCCAGTCGCCGAAGGCGATTTCGACCAGCCGCGGCTCGATGGCGTAGCCCTCGGCCGGCAGGCCGAGCGCGGGCCGCACCAGCTCCATGGTCGCGCAGGCGCGCCCGAGCGGGCTCGACACAAAATCGAGCGCGGCGGCATCGCGGCCGTCACGCGCCAGCAGCTCGCGCAGGATGTCGCCGCTTTGCGTGGCCTGCGCGCGGCCGCGGGCATTGAGCGGCACCTCGCGGCGGCCCGGCAGGCGGCCGCTGACGTTCCAGTCGGTCTCGCCGTGACGAATGTAATAGACGGTCGGCCGCGACCGCGTCGGGTTCATCAGGTTTTTTGTGTTTGGCGCATGATCTTTTCCGAAAACCGGTTCCCACTTTTCGGGATCATGCGCTATTTGACCGTGAAATCCGGCGCGTCGGGATGCTTGATGCCGACGATGTGGTAGCCGGCATCGACGTGATGAATTTCCCCGGTCACCCCGCTCGCCATGTCGGAGAGGAAATAGACGCCGGCCTTGCCGACATCTTCCAGCGACACGTTGCGCCGCATCGGGGTGTTGTATTCGTTCCACTTCAGGATATAGCGGAAATCGCCGATGCCGGAGGCGGCCAGCGTCTTGATCGGGCCGGAGGAGATGGCGTTGACGCGGATGTTCTTGGCGCCGAGATCGGCGGCAAGATAGCGCACCGAGGATTCGAGCGCCGCCTTGGCCAGCCCCATCACGTTGTAATGCGGCATCCATTTCTCGGCGCCGTAATACGTCAGCGTGAGCAGCGGGCCGCCGTTCTTCATCAGCTTTTCGGCACGCTGGGCGATAGCCGTGAACGAGTAGCAGCTCACCACCATGGTCTTGATGAAATTGTCCTCGGTGAGATCGACGTAGCGGCCGTCGAGCTGGTCCTTGTCGGAAAAGGCAATGGCGTGCAGCACGAGGTCGAGCGAGCCCCAGGCGGATTTCACGGCGGCGAACACCGCGTCCAGGCTCGCCGCATCGGTGACGTCGCAATGGCCGACCACCAGGCCGTCGACTTCCTCGGCCAGCGGCTCCACGCGCTTCTTCAGCGCTTCCCCCTGGTAGGTGAAGGCGAGGTCGGCGCCATGATCGCGGCAGGCGCGCGCAATGCCCCAGGCGATCGAGCGGTTGTTGGCCACGCCCATGATCAACCCGCGCTTGCCGCGCATCAGACCCGAGGTTTCCGCCATTCCCTGCCCCGTTTTTTGGCCGGCAAACGCCGACCGCTTTCGTATGGCATAGGGTCATGGCACCATCAAGCAAAGCGGCTGCCGCGGCGGACTAACTTCGTTAATTCAATTCGTTGCCTGGAATATGATGGGGATTGAGGGGTTTTTCCTGGCAGTGACGATACGAAGGTCGGGTACCCTGCATTGGGCACCGACCCGGTTGCGGTCGGTCAAAGGGGGGATGACTTGGCCACGTTCCGGCAGAATGTCGAGGCGACCATTCCGGCCTTGCGGCGCTATGCGCGCGCCCTGACGCGGGATTCCGACATCGCCGACGACCTGGTGCAGGACACGCTGGTGCGGGCGCTGCGCTCGGAGCACCTGTTCCACGGCGAGGAGGTGCGCAGCTGGCTGTACACGATCCTGACCAATCTCAACCGCAACCGGCTGCGCTCGCTGTCGCGGCGGCCCACGCTGTCGCCACTCGAAGATAACGACGCACCGGACTCGGGCGGTCCGGAAGCGGGCGGGCGCGATATCGAACGCGCGCTCGCCACGCTGGTGGAGGACCAGCGTCATGCCTTGCTGCTGGTGGTGCTGGAGGGCCTCAGCTACCGCGAAGTGGCGGAAGTGCAAGGCGTGCCGATCGGTACCGTGATGTCACGCCTGGCGCGTGCGCGCGTACAGATCAAAAACTATCTCGACAA
>JACQDO010000100.1 GCA_016201085.1 Hyphomicrobiales bacterium
AAGCTGGGGCCGACATACGTCAAGCTCGGGCAATTCCTCGCCACCCGCCCCGACGTGGTCGGCAAGGACATCGCGCGCGATCTGGAAAGCCTGCAGGACAAGATGGCACCGTTCCCGCAGGCGTTAGCCGAAGCCGCCGTCGCCACCGCCTTCGAGAAGCCATTGGCGCAGGTCTATGCCAGCTTCGGGCCGGCCGTCGCCGCCGCCTCGATCGCGCAGGTGCATCGTGCCGAAATCGAGGTCGACGGTGCGCGCAAAGCCGTGGCGGTGAAAATCCTGCGCCCCGGCGTCGAGCGCCGTTTCAAGGTCGATCTTGACGCGTTCTTTTACGTCGCGCGCAAGGCGGAGAGCTTGTCGCTGGAAGCGCAACGGCTGCGCCCGGTGGAAGCGGTGGCCACGCTCGCGCGTTCGGTGGCGATGGAAATGGACTTCCGCCTGGAAGCCGCCGCGCTCTCCGAAATGGCCGAGAATGCCCGCGAGGACAAGGATTTCCGCGTGCCGGCGGTGGACTGGGACCGCACCGCGCGCGAGGTGCTCACCCTGGAATGGATCGACGGCATCCCGCTTAACGACCGCGCCGCGCTCGAAGCCAAGGGCCTCGACCTGCCGGCGCTCGGCCAAAAGGTGATCCAGAGCTTCCTGCGCCACGCCTTGCGCGACGGCTTCTTCCACGCCGACATGCATCCGGGCAATCTGTTCGTCGACGCCGACGGCCGCCTGGTGGCGGTCGACTTCGGCATCATGGGCCGGCTGGGGCCGAAGGAGCGCCGCTTCCTCGCCGAAATCCTGCTCGGCTTCATCACCCGCGATTATCATCACACCGCGCAGATCCACTTCGACGCCGGCTATGTGCCGCGCCACCATTCGGTCGAGAGTTTCGCGCAGGCAATCCGCGCCATCGGCGAGCCGATCCACAACCGCACCGCCGAAGACATTTCGATGGCCAAGCTGTTGATGCTGCTGTTCGAGGTCACCGGCCTGTTCGACATGCGCACGCGGCCGGAGCTTCTCCTGTTGCAGAAGACCATGGTGGTGGTGGAAGGCGTCGCGCGCTCGCTCGATCCCAAGCTCGACATGTGGCACAGCGCCGAGCCGGTGGTGCGCGAATGGATCGAGCGCAATCTCGGGCCTATCGGCAAGGTGGAAGGCGCGGTCGAAGGCGCCGGCGAGATCGGCAAATTCATCAGCCAGGTGCCGGCGCTGCTCAGCCGCTCGGCCGAGCTCATCGACCAGATCGACGACATCACCCGCCACGGCCTGGTGCTGTCGCCGGAGACGGTGGAAGCCATCGGCCGCGCCGAGCAGCGGCGCAACCGCTGGACGGCGGTGGCGCTGTGGACGATCGCGGCGCTGCTGGCGTGGATGGCGTGGCTGCTGGTTTGACTACTAACCCGTCACCCTGAGGTGGCCGCCGAAGGCGGCCCTCGAAGGGCGACGGCCAAGGTCTTAAAGAATTTGGCCGATCATCCTTCGAGGCTCGCTTTGCTCGCACCTCAGGATGACGGAGCACTCACCAACTCCCCCAGCTTGTCGATGCTTTGCGTCCAGCCCGCCTCCATGCCGGCCAACATTTGCGGCGCAATCGGCACCAGACCGATCATGTGCGATGTCATCGTCAGCGCGGTCTTGCCGCCCTGCTCGGCCAGCGTGACGGTGGTCTCGCCTTCGAGCAAATGATTGCCGTCCTTGTCGACCGCGATATTGCTGAACACCAGCCGTTCCGGCGGCACGACGTCCAGAAAGACACCCTTCATCGGATAGTCGTTGCCGTCGGGCCCGCGCATGACGATACGTAAGACGCCGCCCTCCTGCACATCCAGCTCGCACACCGGAACGGTGAATTGGCGCGGCCCGAACCATTGCGCCATCATTTCCGGGTCGGTCCATGCCTGCCACACCAGCGCGCGCGGCGCGTCGAATATGCGGGTAATGGTGACGGTGCCGTCGCCATAGCCGGTCGGCTTATGCATGGTTTGCTTGTTCACGAAATTGGGCCCGGCGATCACACCAGTTCTCCCTGGTAGGCACGCGCGATTGTTTTCCTGGCGACCGGCATCCTTCATCCTTTCGCTTGGGAAAGATAGGCTTCCAGCTGCTCCATGGTGCCGCCCCAGCCTTGCGTCATGCTGTCATGCATGGTGTCGAAGGTCTGCTGCTCCTCGGCGGTGGCATCGAGCGTCTGCCAGCGCACGGTGAACTTGGCTTTGCCGCCGGGCGCGTCCTCGAAGGTGAAGGTCGACAGCATGTTCAGCGGCCATTTTTCGTGGCCGGGATGGCGGGTGACGCCGCCTTTTTCGTCGGAAAACGAATTGACGAAGACCAGTTTCTGCCTCGGCACGATCTCGCGATAAGTGAAAAGACCCCACATGGCCGCGCCGTTCGGCGCCCGCATGCCGTAGTGGTAAGTGCCGCCGACGCGCAGATCCATCTTGGAGGAGAGCACGGTGAAGCCTTTCGGCCCCCACCACTGCTTCATGCGCTCCGGATCGGTGAAGCATTGCCACAGCAGCTCGCGCGGCACGTCGAACACGCGGCTCATCGTGAAGTCCTTGGACATGACTCCTCCCGGCGTTCGCGCTGACTTCAGGGTTGAACGATGATCATCCAGCCGACGCCGAATTTGTCGGCGAGCATGCCGAAGCGCGGCGAGAAGAAGGTCTTATCGAGCGGCATGCGCACCTCGCCGCCTTCGGCCAGCGCGTTAAACAGTCTGTCGGCCTCCGGCGCATCCTTGGCGTAGATCGTCAGGGAGAAGCCCTGGAAATTCGGCTTGCCGCTGTTGCGCCCGTCGGACAGGAGCACGGCGGCGTCGCCAATCTTGATCGCCGCGTGCATCACCTTTTCGGCGCTGCCGGGCGATATCATCGACTGGTCCGGCGCGTCCTTGAAACGCATCGCCATCTCGACCGTGGCGCCGACGGCCTTCCGGTAGAAGGCGATCGCCTCGTCGGCGCGGCCTTCGAAGAACAGATAGGGCTGGATTTGCATGGTTCGTCCTCCACATTGTTGTCGTTCTGGTGCGCCTTTTGAACGCCGCGACCTGCTGAAGGTTTCGTCGGCGGCTGGCTGCGCTTTGCTGGCCAAGGCCTACTGTCGAAGCGCACGCATGCATTGGTGGAACATTCTATAGCGCTCTGCAGTCCACCCGATCTGCGCAGCGCCCTGCGCACGCTGTCTTAAAAAGTCGCCCAAAACAGTACTGATTTCATTGATTGCAATGCAATCAACCCTGTGCTAAGTAGCTTTTATTGCAGTGGATTTTTCTATGGCCTCCCTCACCGTCCGACAGCTCGACGAGCGCATCAAGAAGCGGCTGCGGCTGCGCGCGGCGCGCAACGGGCGCTCGGTCGAGGACGAGGTCCGCACCATCCTGCGCGAGGCGGCCGAGCCGAGCGGCAACGAAGCGGCGGAGCCGCCCGCGCCGCCGTCGGCAACATCGGCGCGCCGCGCGCATCCCGCGCCGGCGGCCGGTGTCAAGCGCGTGTTGCTGATCGTCGGCGGCGGCATCGCCGCCTACAAATCGCTCGATCTCATCCGCCGCCTGAAGGAGCGCGGGCTCGCGGTGCGCTGCATCTTGACCAAAGCGGCCGAGCATTTCGTCACGCCGCTGTCGGCCGGCGCCATCGTCGGCGAGCGCGTGTTCACCGACCTGTTCGATGCGGCGAGCGAATTCGACGTCGGCCATATTCGTCTTGCGCGCGACGCCGATCTGATCGTGGTGGCGCCGGCCACCGCCGATCTGATGGCCAAGATGGCCGGCGGCCACGCGGACGATCTCGCCACCGCCGTGCTGCTGGCGACGAATGCGAAAATCCTGCTGGCGCCGGCGATGAACCCGCGCATGTGGTCGCACAAGGCGACGCAGCGTAATTTGGCGCAGCTTGCCGCCGACGGCGTGGCGCTGGTCGGACCGAACGAAGGCGAGATGGCGGAAGCGGGCGAACGCGGGCTGGGCCGCATGGCCGAGCCGCTGGAAATCGCCGCCGCGGTCGAACGCTTGCTGGCCGGCGCCGTGCAGACATTGAAAGGCAAGCGCGTGCTGATCACCTCCGGCCCGACGCATGAGCCGATCGATCCGGTGCGCTATATCGCCAACCGCTCGTCCGGCAAGCAGGGCCACGCCATTGCCGCGGCAGCTAGCGCCGCCGGCGCCGAGGTCGTGCTGGTGAGCGGCCCGGTCAATCTGCCAGATCCGCATGGCGTGAGCGTTGTGCATGTGGAAACCGCGCGCGACATGTTGCAGGCGGTCGAGCGCGCGTTGCCGGCGGATGTGGCGATCTTCGCCGCCGCGGTGGCCGACTGGCGCGTCGCCAATGCCGGCGAACAAAAAATCAAGAAAAAGCCCGGTCAGCGGACGCCCGATTTGCCGCTCATTGAAAATCCCGACATCCTTGCCACCATCGCGCAGCGCAAAGCGCAGCGGCCCGAACTGGTGATCGGCTTTGCCGCCGAAACCGAGAACGTCGCCGCCAATGCCAAGGACAAACTCGCCAGGAAAGGCTGCGACTGGATCCTCGCCAACGATGTATCGCCGCAAACCGGCATCATGGGCGGCGACCGCAACACCATTCAGCTGGTGACGGCGGCGGGCATCGAGGCGTGGCCGCCGCAGAGCAAGGAAGATGTGGCCGCGATGCTGATCGCCAGGATCGCGGACCGGATCAACGGAGACAAAGCGTGAGCAATATCGACGTGGACGTGCTGCGCCTCCCGCACGGCAACGATCTGCCGCTGCCGTCCTATCAGAGCGAACACGCCGCCGGTCTCGACCTGCTGGCGGCGGTGCCGGCGGCGAGCCCGCTGACGCTGGCGCCCGGCGCCCGCGCGCTGGTTCCGACCGGTATCGCCATCGCGCTCCCCGCCGGCACCGAAGCGCAGGTGCGGCCGCGCTCCGGCCTGGCGGTCAAACACGGGCTCACCGTGCTCAATGCGCCCGGCACCATCGATGCCGACTACCGCGGTGAAATACAGGTGCTGCTGGTCAATCTCGGCAGCGAACCGGTCAGCATCACGCGTGGCATGCGAATCGCCCAACTGGTGATCGCACCGGTCAGCCGCGCACAACTACGCGAGGTTGCATCGCTCGATGAAACTCCGCGTGGAATCGGCGGATTCGGCTCTACCGGAAGTTGAGTCGTTAAATTCGCGTTTTCGGCTAGACGGCTGCGCGACTGTAGCCTACTACCACTGAGAATGAGTCGCGACTGGTGCCGTCCATGCCACTGGTGTCTCGCAAGGGCATCCTTGCCATTGCCGCCGTGATCGATATTGCGATCCATGCCCGTGGCCGGCCGGTGTCGGCGAAGGCCTTGGCCGCGCGCCATAAGCTGCCGCCGCGTCATCTCGAACCGGTTCTACAGGCGCTGGTGCGCGGCGGTATCCTGCGCGGCACCCGCGGGCCGCACGGCGGCTATGAACTCGCGCGCGAGCATAAGCGCATTACCGCCGAAGACATCTTGCGCGCCGCCGGCAGCGCGGAGGGACCCGGCGATTTGCCAATGCCCATTTCGGCGCTGGTCAACGAGGTGGTGCGGCCGGCCCTGATCGACGCCGAATGCGTCTTCTCCACCGCGCTCGGTCGCATCACGATCGAGGAGATGGCGAAACGGGCCGAGGCGTTGAAATAATTTTGGTTCGTCATTCCGGGGCGCGAGCAAAGCGAGCGAGCCCGGAATCCATACTCC
>JACQDO010000101.1 GCA_016201085.1 Hyphomicrobiales bacterium
GAAACCGCTCGCCACCCGGCTCGACGAATCCGCGCGCGTGCTGAAGGCGATCAAGGACGCCAAGGTCGACGCCGTGGTCGGCTACACCCAGCGCTTCCGTAGGCGGTGGCTGGGCGCCAAGGAGAAATGCCGCACCGGTGCGCTCGGCGACGTGACCTTGGTCACCTCGCGCGCCTTCATGAACCGGCTGGTGGCGATCGACAACTACAAGCGCACCGACGATCCCTCCACCATCTCGCCGATGGTGATTTCCGGCACGCACGCGCTCGACATCTGCATGTGGTGCCTGGAGGGCAAGACGCCGGTCGAAGTCTATGCCCGCTCGATCGACAAGGTGCTGGGGCCGCTCTACAAGGGCATCGACGCCACCGCCGGCATGATCATGTTCAGCGACGGCACCGTCTATCACCTCAACATATCCTGGGCATTGCCGGTCAACTGGCCGGCCGCGGTCTATTCGCTCGAGGTCGGCATTGTCGGCACCACCGGCGTACTCACCATCGACGACACCCACCGCGACATCGTGCTGGCGGTGTCGAAGCCGCAGTCGGAGGGCTACAACCCCGACGCCTCGCGGCTGGTGGATTTCCTCGGCAGCTATCCGCCCGGCGACATGGCGCTCGGCGAATTGCGCGGGCCGATGGCGCTGGAGACCGATAGCTGGCTCAACCGCGTCGCGCTCGGCCTGCCGACCGCGGCGGCGACGGTGGAGGAAGCACACCGCGATCTGATGCTGACCAAGGCGTTGGACTTGTCGGCCAAGCGCAAGCAGCCGGTGAAGCTGCCGCTCGATCTCGATGCGATGAAAGAGGTGGCTTAAGCGGCCGTCGGCTTATTGCACCGCCGAGGATCCCTGGGCTTCGCCAGCGGCGCGGACGCGATAGAGGTCGAATACATCGCCGTCGTAGACCAGCTCCAGGTGCTTCCTGGAGGGGTTCGGCGTCTTCGCCGTCGTGAACAGGATGTAGACGTAGTCGTAGTGCCGCGGCCAAAGATTCCAGAAATATTTGATGCCGGCGGGAACCTTGTCGGCCACCTCCAGGAAATAAGGCAGCGCCGGCGGCAGCCGGTCCTCGGTCTCGACAAAAGCCCGGAACGGCTTGCGCGCGTGCAGAATGTGTTTGCCTTTGACGGTGAACGCGGTCGTCACCAGCGCCGAGCGCTCGATGGTCGCCAGCGATGCGGCATGCACGATGTTGAAATCGCTGATTTCCTTGCATGACGAACGATCGCCCCAGACCACCAGCACGCGCGCGCCGCGCTTGATCGACTTGACCGATTCGACAAATTCATTGGTGCCATGGTCGAGGTGGTTCCAGACCGATTGCACGGTGGCGATACGCACCGTGAGCATGAGCGCAATCAGCGCCACCAGGCCGACGCGGGCGAGGCGCCGGCGCAGCTCGACGGTGAAGCAGGCGATCAGCATGAAGGCGAGCGCGATCGGCAGCCGTTGATCGGCGAGATGCGCGCCGAATATCGCGCGCGGCAGGGCGAGATAGGCCACGGCGCCGACGCCGAAGATCGTCCATCCCACCGGATGAAAGCCGAGCGCATTGCGCCAACGCGCGAAGGCGGCCGCGATCACGACGATGGCCAGAAAGCCGATGGCCACCGACGGATAATAGACCTTGATCACCGCCATCAGGCCTTCGAGCTTGCCGTCAAGCTCCCAGTAGGCCGGCGCGCCAGGCGCGTGCAATGTCGAACTGGTCATCAGCAAGGCGATGAGCGGCAGGAACGGCAGCCCGGTCGCGACGAAATCGACCAGCCGGCGCGGCAGCAGCTCGGTCCGTTTCGACCACAGCCGGTGCAGTTCGATGGCCAGCAGACCGAGGCCGTAGACGCCGGCCGCGAACAAATGACAGAAGTAGAGTGCCAAGGCGAACAGCGTCGAGATGGCCAATCGCCACGGCCATGGCCGCTCGCGCAAGGCAATCCAGGCCGCCAGACCCCAAAGCGCCAGCCCGATGCCGAAGACATAATTCATCACGCCGACCAGCAGCACGCCGTTATAAAGCAGCGGCAGCGCGATCAGCGGCAGCGCCGACCAGCGGCCGGTCAGTGCGCGGTTGAACGCCAGCGTGCCGGAGCCGATGAGGACAAAGGCCAGGATGGTGAAGATCTGACCGGCGAGATAAACGTCCATGAACCCGTGCAGCAGTGGAACGATCAGGTCGATCATCAAATTGGGAATGACCTGCCAATCGACTTCGTAGAAGCGGGCGAGATAGGGGTCGGTATCCACCGCGTCGATGACATAGGTGCGCGCCAGGTGATTGACGTAGTCGGAGAGCGGCGGCAGCGGGTGCGTCGCGATCGGTATCGACGCCACCGCCATCAGCACAACGAACAGAACGGCGATGGTCGATGGACGGAAATCGCCCGCCCGCCCATCGCGGTGGCGGGATCGGCTGTCTTGCATGCGATGCCCCCCCGGCAACTCGCTGACGACGGCGGCGAAACTAGCAGGCGGCGCCTATCCCGCAAAGTCGACGGGATAGCCAATGATTGCGGCGAGCGGCATCTTCTTAGCAGTTGCGAAAGGCCCGGCAATCGGCTGCGACCCATACGGCAGCCACCCGGTTTGACGATTGAAAAACCGCCTACCGTCGCGGCAGCGTCGATGTCGGCGCCGCGCTAGCGCCGCGGATCACGTTGTTGCCGTAGGATGTGACGGTGCCGCCGCCGGTGATGGCGAGCTTTTGCCCGGTGCCGATCAGGCTGGACGCCGACAGGTACACGGCGCCGCCCTGGGCGGACTGCACCGCGAAGCTGGTGTGGGTTTCAAACGTCGTGCGGTCGATGACCGCGGTGTTGGCGGCGCCGAACGAGCCCTGCACGTTCACGCCGCCGCCGTTACGGCTGATGACGCTATCCTGCAGCAGAAGCTTGGCGTTGGCCGTGCCGACCAAGTTGATGCCGTTGCCGGTGAAGCCGTGGATCGAGCTGCGGCGGACGATCACGCTGCCGCCGCCGATGATGTGGACGCCGTGCATGCCGGTGCCCAGGCCTTCGATATCGAGGCCCTGCAGGACGACTTGATCGCTGGGTCCGACATTAATGGTGATGCCATTGCCCGATGCCGCCAATACGCCGGCGGTGTGCGGTTCGCACATGATGGAAAGCGACTTATCGATGGTCACGACGCCGAAGCCGCCCGCATCGAGACAGTTGATCTCACCGCCGGCGGAGGTCTTGGGTAGCGCGCCGGCGAAGGTCTGGCAGGGCGCCACCAGGGTGCAATCGTAGCCGTCATTGCCCGCGCCCGAGACCCAGGTGCGGGTGGCCGGTGACGCGGTGCCGCCGGAATTTACCGTGAGCGCGGCGTTTCTAGTCTGATTGCCCAGCCCGTTCGTGGTGTTGGCGAAGCCGATGGTGGCGTTGTAGCCACCGACCGGCAGGCTGTTGGCGCTTGCATTGACCGTAAAGGTGATGGTCGTCGGCGGCGTCGTCACCGTGCCGGAGCTCGACGATACATCGAGCCAGCTCGGCAGCCCGGTGATCGAATAATTCAATGCGCCGCCGTTCGAGCTGAGCTGATACTGGAACGATGCCGGAAAGAATGGACCGCCCGGATTGCCGACGCTGGCCATGTTGCTTGGCGGCGTAACCTGTAGGCTCATCGCAACGACGGTCTGCGTCAGCGCCGGCGACGTGCTTGCGCCGAAGCTGGCGTCGCTGCCATAGACCGCGGTTATGGTGTGCATGCCGACCGCCAGCGAAGAGGTCGAGAAGCTTGCCGCCCCGCCGGATAATGTGCCGGTGCCGAGCGTCGCCGCGCCTTCCATGAAAGTGACCGTGCCGGTCGCGCCGCTGCCGGTGACGGTCGCGGTGAAGGCCACCGTTTGCCCCAAGACGCTCGGATTGGGCGATGACGTCAGAGCCGTCGCGGTCGTGGCGCGGGTGTCCACCAGCCGGTAAATAGCGCCGCCGGCAAGATCCGCAACATAGATTTCGCCGCTCTCGTCTTCGCCGAAAGTGCTGATGTTGAAGGCCGTGTCGAGCAGTAGGTTGCTCGACCATACGCCGCCGCTTGCGGTCGCGCTCCAGACTTCGCCGGTGCAAAAGTCGCCGTAGAAATACGTGCCGTAAATGTCCGGGATGCGGCCGCCGCGGTAACGATAGCCGCCGGTGATCGAGCATCTGCCATTGGTGTGGTCGTAAACCAGCACCGGATCGGTCGGTATGCCGGCGGTGCAAGCCGTGCCGGCGTCGAAAATCAGCAGCCCTTCCTTGTGCCGCCAACAATAATTGCGCCCGCCGACGCCGGCGGGCTGGAAGTTGATCTCCTCCTCGATGTTCTGGCCGACATCGGCGATCAGCAGATCATCGGTCAGCCGGTCGAACGTGATGCGCCAAGGATTGCGCAGCCCCAGCGCCCAGATTTCGTCGCGAGCTCCCGCCATGCCCACGAATGGGTTGCCCGGCGCCGCCGCGCAGGCCGCGCCGTTGCCGGGATTGATGCGGATGATCTTGCCGAGCAGCGTATTGAGGTTTTGCCCGTTATTGTTGGGATCGCCGCCGCTACCGCCGTCGCCGATGCCGGCATAGAGACAACCATCCGAGCCGAACAGCAAAGAACCGCCATCGTGATTGCCAAATTGCGAATGGTCTTGCGTCTTGAGGACCACTTCGGAATTGGGATCGGCGATATTGGGAGACCCGCTCACGCTGTAGCGGGAAATGGTGACCGTCCCGGAGGGCGCGCTGGTGTAATATATGTAGAACAGCCCGTTCGACGCATAATTCGCATCGAAGGCAAGTCCCAACAGACCACGCTCGCTGTCGGTCACTATCTTCGCACTAATGTCGAGAAACGGCGTTCCCAACACTTGTGTACCGTTATAAATCCTGATCCGACCGCCTTTTTCCACAATGAACAGCCGATTTGATCCATCGCGGGCATTCACGATGCCAAGCGGCTGAGAGAAGCCCGAGGCGACAAGTTGCAGATTGAGCGCGGGCTGAGCGACGGCCGTTCCAACAAGCGACAGCAACGCCGCGAGATACAAAGCCGCGGCGGCGAACCAACGGCGAGGCCGTGATGGCCATTGCATCGTCGATCCTCATGCTCCGCCGCAGCGTCGCAAAGGTGAATGTCTTTGGCGATTAAAACTTCTATCGGCTTGGTAACAAGCGCGTGACGGCGGTCTGCGCGCCCGCTCCGTCATAATCGTGAATATTTGCGTCAGTCTATCGTGCTGGTATCGCCCTCCGGGCTCGATTAAAATTCATCCCATAAACTCGGCTGAGGACCGATTTGCGGGCACGCATGACAACATTACGCACTTGCGTTTCCTGGCTGGCTTGGCCGGGGCTGCTGGCACTCTGCCTGCTGATCACCGCCGGCGGCTTCGTGCTGGGCAGGCCGACGCTGTTTTTCAATATCGCCTATGCGGTGCTGGCGCTGTGCCTGTTCGCGCTGGAGCGCGGCATGCCGCATGAGCGCTCCTGGAACCGGAACGACGGCCAGACTTTCGCCAACATCGCGCATACGCTTTTGAGCAAGGGCCTGGTGCAGACGCTGGTCGTGTTCAGCGCCGCCATCGGGCTTGCCTCCTACGTAACATCGTCGGCGGAACCGGGCTACGGCATCTGGCCGCGCGGCTGGCCGCTGTGGCTCCAGGTCATCATGGCGATCATCGCCGCCGAATTAGGGTTCTACTGGGCGCACCGCATCGCGCATGAGTGGAAGCTGCTGTGGCGCTTCCATGCCGTGCATCACAGCGTGATACGCTTATGGATCGTCAACACCGGCCGCTTTCATTTCGTCGACAGCCTCAAGAGCATCCTTATCGGCACGGCCATCCTACTGACATTCGGCGCCCCGATGGAGGTGCTGATCTGGCTTTCGGCGGTGACGGCTTTTGTCGGCATGCTGACCCACTGCAATGTCGACATGCGCTTCGGAGCGCTGTCGTGGTGGTTCAACACGCCGGAACTGCATCGCTGGCACCACAGCCGCGACCTGCGCGAAGGCAACAAGAATTACGGCGAGAACATCATGCTGTGGGACCACGTGTTCGGTACTTACTTCAACACGCGCGATTACCGCCCGCCCGAGAATATCGGCATCGACGAACCGATGCCGGCGGGCTTTCTACAGCAGCTCGCCTGGCCGTTCAGGACAAAGGCAACCGAGACGGATTGACGCGCGAACAGCGTTTTTTTGGAGAATCGACATGCGCATTTCAGTAATCGCTGCGGTAGTCATGATCGGGTGGCCGATTGCAGCTATGGCAGAAAATCCAGCCCCCGATGCCGATCTGTTTCGCACGGTCGCAGGCACCTGGGGGTGGAAGGACCACGCCCCATCCTCATGCCAAACAAACCCTCACACCATCGTATTCAGCGAGGGCAATAGTAAAATGCTCCTGAAGCATTCGAAATCGGCGAACACCACGACTTACCGCGTCCTTTACGCCGAGAAAAATCAGATCACCATGCTCGTCGACGGCGAGCAACGCAGGACCGAACTTGGTGACCGGGTTATCTGGGTTCTCGATCTGAAAGACTCAAACACCTATGCTTGGCGACGAACCGACTGGAAGCGAGACAGCAGGACGGGCGATATTGTCCGCTGCAAATAGCCGTAAGATTTGATCGCAGGCTCGGCCCTGCCAGACCCTAACGCTCGCGCAGCGGCTTGATCGCAAGCTCTCCGGCGAGCTTGTCAAGCTGCACCAGCAGCTCCGGCGGCAGCGCCAGGCCGTTGGCGACGCGGTCGGCGCGGCGCTTGGCGCGCGCGTCACCCGGCAGCCGCACGGCGTCGTTGCCGGGCAACGGCTTCGAGTTTCGCAACTCGCGCATATGGCGGTCGACCTCGGCCTTGAAGTGATCGAGCTTCTGGAACTTGCTGGGGTCGAGCGCCACCACGAACTGCCCGGTATTGGTGACCTTGCCCGGCTCCAGGTTGAAGTCGACACAGTCGCGCCCGAACAGCGCACCATTAAGCGTGCCGCCCAAGAGCCCCAGCATCAGCGCGAGACCTGCGCCCTTGTAGCCGGCCATCGGCAGCAGCAGCGCTTCCATGCTCTTGTGCGGATCGGTGATGGCCTCGCCGGTCTTGGGATCGACCATCCAGTCGTCCTTGAGCGGCTTGTTCTGCAAGCGATGGTTCTTGATGGTGCCGTAGGACACGATGGACGTTGCGATGTCGAGCACCAGCGGCGGCTCTTCGCCGGCGGGAATCGCGATGGCCAGCGGATTGGTGCCGAGCAGCGGCTCGGCGCCGCCGGCGAGCGGCATGTGGTTGGCGTTGGCCACGGCCGAATAGATGCCGATCATGTCGGCTTTGAGCGGCAGCGCGGCATAGACGCCAGCGGCGCCAGCATGGCCAGACATGACACAACCGACCCAAGCCACGCCGCATTCGCGCGCCAGCTCGATGGCCGTTTCCGCCGCGCGCGCCACCACCAGATGACCCATGCCGTTGTCGCCGTCGACCAGCGCGGTTGCCGGTGCGGTGCGGTTGACCTTGATGCTGGGCTTGGCGTTGGTGGAGCCGAGCTTTAGCCGCGTGACGTATTGCGGCAGGCGGAACACGCCATGCGCATCGGCGCCGATCAGGTCGGCCTCGACCATCAGCTTGGCGATCTTGCCGGCGTCGGCCGCCGGCACGCCGGACTTGAGCATGGCATCGACGATCAGCGCTTTGACGGCGGCGACCGGGATTCGCTTGCCGACATCCGCCTTCATGACGGCTTGCCCGACAGCAGCGCTTCGGCGCGCTTGCCGAGGATGCCGTCCTTGTCGGCGTCGGAGATCGCCAGGCCGCGCACATGGCTGACGCAGTCCGGCATGCCCATGTCGTACGGGTAATCGCTGCCGAGCATGACGCGCTCGGCGCCGGTGTGCTTGATCATGAATTCCAACACCGGCGCGGAATGCAGGATGGTGTCGTAGTAGAAGCGCTGGGCGATGTTCTGCGGCTGCGCTTTCACGTTCTTCTTCGGCTCCGGCCGCACCACCCAGCCGTGCTCCCAGCGCGCCGCCTGATAGGGCGTGAAGCCGCCGCCATGCGCCAGCATGACCTTCAGTTTCGGATAGCGGTCCATCACGCCGCCGAAAATGAGCGAAGCCGCCGCGATCGTTGTGTCGAGCGGATTGCCGATCAGGTTGGCGAGGTAATAGGACTTCAGCCGGTCGGCGCCGGCGATATTGTTGGGATGAATGAACATGAAGGCGCCGAGTTCTTCGGCGCAAGCCCACAGCGGCTCGAACATCGCATCGTCCAGGTTGATGCCCTTGACGTTGGAAGCGAACATGGCGCCGCGCAGGCCGAGCTTGCTCATGGCGCGCCGCAACTCGTCGGCCGCCGCCGCCGGCTGCGCCAGCGGCAGCGTGGCGATGCCCCAGAAGCGATCCGGATGGGCGGCGATGTGCTTGGCCATCTGGTCGTTCTGGATGGCGGCCAGCGTCGCCGACAGCGCCGGATCGAGATTGTACAGATAGGTCTGCGGCGTCGCGGAAAGTACGTGGATGTCGACGCCGGCCGCATCCATGTCGCGCAGGCGGCGCGGAATGTCGAAGCCACCAGTGGGGAACGGCCGGTACACGGTGCCCATAACGTCGAAGGCAGCGGACTCGGCGTCGTGCGGCGCGATCGTCACCTTTGGGTTATAAAAGTTGCCCTCATAGACCAAGAGACGGACCTGCCATGACCAGCTCTGCCCGCAGTCAACACGAAGCGCGCATCGAGGACGATGTCCTGGTGCGCGGCCAAGGCCGCTTCATGGACGACCCGCGGCTGCCGAACCAGGCCTATGCCGCCTTCGTGCGCTCGCCGCACGCCCATGCCCGCGTCGTGGCAGTCAATGCCGAGGCAGCCCGCAAAGCCAAAGGCGTGCTGGCGGTGCTCACCGCCGCCGACATCACGGCCGCCGGCATCGGCGGCATTTCGCGTCATCCGCCGGTCGCCGGCCGCGGCGACGCCAAGATGGCGATGCCGTTCCGCCCGGTGCTGGCGGAAAAGCCGATGCATGTCGGAGATCCGGTGGCGCTGGTGGTCGCCGAGACTGCCGTCCTGGCGCTCGACGCCGCCGACCTGGTGCAGGTCGACTACGAGGAGTTGACGCCGGTGGTCGACTTAGACGCGGCGATGCAGGCGGCGACGCAGCTATTCCCGGACGCGCCCGGCAATCTCTGCGTCGACTGGCCGGGCCCCATGCCGAGCGAGCAGAACGAACGCGAGGTCGCCAACATCATCAAGCAAGCGCCGCATGTGGCGCGCGTGCGCGTCGTGCATCAGCGCATGGTGGTGGCATCGCTGGAAACCCGCGGCGCCACCGGCGAATACAACGCGGCCAACGAGAGCTACACGCTGTATGCCTGCTCGCAGAGCGCCGACGGCATGCGCGGCCAAGCCGCCTCCATCATGGGCGTGCCGAACGATAAATTGCGGGTGATCACGCAAGACGTCGGCGGCGCCTTCGGCATGAAGACGACGTGCTATCCGGAATACATCGCGGTCATGGTGGCGGCGCGCAAGGTCGGGCGGCCGGTGCACTGGCAATCGACGCGTTCGGAAGCCTTCATCAGCGACGCGCAGGCGCGCGACGCCGTCAGCGAGGCCGAGCTCGCGCTCGACGACAAAGGCAAGTTCCTGGCCTTGCGCGTACGCCATATGTGCAATCAGGGCGCCTACGTGGCCAATGCCGGCATCAACATCAACACCAACAATTTCGCGCGCTGCCTTCCCGGCATGTACCGGATCGCGAAAGTCGACGTCGGCGTCGCCTGCTATTTCTCCAACAAGGTGCCGATCGCGCCCTATCGCGGCGCCGGACGCCCGGAGGCGAATTTCGTGCTCGGGCGCGCGGTCGAGGAAGCAGCGCGCGTCGTCGGCATGGACCCGCTGCGCCTGCGCAGGAAAAACCTCATCCCGCCCTCCGCCATCCCATGCAAAACCGCCATCGGCAATGTCTACGACAGCGGCGACTTCCCCGGCATCGTCGGGCGCGCGCTCGAACTGTCCGACTATGCCAACTTCGCCAAGCGCAAGCGCCTGTCCGCGCGCGCCCAGAAACTGCGCGGCATCGGCATATCCTGCATGCTGGAACACTCCGGCGCGACGCCGATGGAAGAGGCCGCGCTCGCCTTCCCCGGCGACGACAAGATCGTCCTCGGCTTGAATGTGCAATCGACCGGGCAAAGCCACGCCACGGTGTTCGGCCGGCTGCTGGCCGACAAACTTGGCATCGATGCGGCCAAGATCGAGCACCGGCACGGCGATACCGCACTCGGCGTGACCGGCGCGGCCTCGGTCGGCTCGCGCTCGGCGATGTGCGCCGGCAATGCCGTCATGCACAGCGCCGGCGTCATGCTGGCCAAGGGCAAGAAGTTCGCCTCGGCGCTGCTGGAGGCGTCCGAGCAGGACATCCAGTATCGCGGCGGCAGCTTCGAGGTGGTCGGCACCGACCGCAAGATTTCGCTGTTCGAGACCGCCCGGCGCGCCAAGGAACTGGGCGAAACGCTCGACACCAAGGAGAAGACCAACACGCCGCTGACCTTTCCCAACGGCTGCCACATCGCCGAAGTCGAGATCGACCCCGAGACCGGCCATGTCGATCTCGTCACCTATACGGCGGTGGACGACTGCGGCAACCCGCTCGACCGGACGATCGTCGAGGGCCAGGTGCACGGCTCGCTGGCGCAAGGACTAGGCCAGGCGCTGTTCGAGAACGCCGTTTACGATCCCGTCAGCGGGCAACCGGCGACCGGCTCGTTCATGGACTACGGCATGCCGCACGCCCACACCATGCCGCGCGAACTGCGCGAGGAGCTGCGGCCGTCGCCGGCCACGACAAATCCGCTCGGCGTCAAAGGCACCGGCGAGGCCGGCACCACCGCGGCGATCGCGGCGGTGATGAATGCGATCTCGAACGCCATCCCGAACGGCGCCGCCGACCACATGGACATGCCGGCGACCCCGGCCAAGGTGTGGGAAGCGTGCCGGAAGGGGATGGGCAATTAGCCGAAGGCATTCGCTCTTCCCCTCTCCCCTTGCGGGAGAGGGTGCCCGAGCGGAGGCGAAGCCGAGCGATGGCGGGAGAGGGGTCGGCGTCGCTCGCGAGTCCGACCCCTCACCCGGCTCGTGCTCGCTATCGCTCCGCACTCGCCACCCTCTCCCGCAAGGGGAGAGGGGAAGCAAGGTCGCCGTTCGGCAGAATCTCAAATCCCCAAATACCTATGCTGCACGTCGGGCGCGGCGGCGAGGGCCTGCGAGGGCCCGCTCCACACCACGCGCCCGCGCTCGATGAGGAAATGACGGTCGGCGACGCGGGTGAGCGCGCCGACATTCTTGTCGATCACCAAAATGGCGAGACCGAGCTCTTTCAGGCGGGCGAGGCAGCGCCAGATCTCGGTGCGGATCAGCGGCGCCAGGCCCTCCGTCGCCTCGTCCAGGATCAACAGGCGCGGATTGGTCATCAAGGCGCGACCGACCGCCAGCATCTGCTGCTCGCCGCCGGAGAGCTGATTGCCCATGCTGGTGGCGCGCTCGGACAGCCGCGGGAACAGCTCGTAGACTTTCTCCAGCGTCCAGGCGCCGCCGTCGCGCTCCACCGCCGTCGCCACCAGATTTTCGCGCACGCTGAGATTGGGAAAGATCTGGCGCCCTTCCGGCACCAGCCCGATACCAAGCTGGGCGATCTTATAGGACGGCAGGCCGCGAATCTCCTTGCCCATGAATTGAATGCGGCCGGCGCGCGCCGGGGTGAGCCCCATGATCGAGCGCACGGTGGTGGTCTTGCCCATGCCGTTGCGCCCCATCAGCGTCACCATCTCGCCGGGCGCGATGCGGAGCGAGACGCCGAACAGCACCTGGCTGAGGCCGTAGCAGGTCTCGACCTCGGCGACCTCGAGGACGGCGTCAGACATGGCCCGCCTCCTCTTCGCCGAGATAGGCCTCGCGCACTTGCGCGTTGGCGCGGATGTTCTCGGGCGAGCCGGTCGCCACCACGCGGCCGTAGACCAGCACGGTGATGCGGTCGGCGAGCGCGAACACCGCCTCCATGTCGTGCTCGACCAACAAAATGGTGAGATCGCGCTTCAAGGCGCGCAGCATCTCGACCATGCGGGCGGATTCCTCGGGCCCCAAACCCGCCATCGGCTCGTCGAGCAGCAGCATGCGCGGCTGGCCGCTGAGCGCCATGGCCAGCTCGATCTGGCGATGCTCGCCGTGACTGAGCGCGGAGGCCGGCCGGTCGGAGCGCGCGCCCAGGCCGACGCGATCGAGCAAGGCGCGCGCCGGCTCGCGCAATTGCGGCTCGCTCCTGGCATCGCGCCAGAAGCGGAATGAATGCCCGGCATGCGCCTGTACCGCCAGTGCCACGTTATCGAGCACGCTGAGATCGAGAAACAGCGACGTGATCTGGAACGAACCCGGCGCCGTTCGGTCCGATCACCGCATGCAGCTCGCCGGCCTCGACGTTGAGCACGAGATCGTCGGTGGCGACGATGCCCTCGAAACGCTTGGCCAGGTGGCTGACCTGCAGCAGCGGCGTGCTCATGACCGCTCCTTGGCGCGCAGCTTGCCGAGCAGACCCATGATGCCACCGCGTGCGAACAGCACGACCAGCAGCAGCAACGGACCCATGACAATCTGCCAATATTCCGAGGCCCGGCCCGCCACCTCGCCAACGAACGGGGTGCCGAGCAATTTGATGGCATACGGCAGAGCCTCTTCCAGCAACAGCAGCGCCACCGCGCCAAACAGCGGGCCGACCGCCGTGGCCATGCCGCCCAGCACCACCATGATGATGAGGTAGCCCGAGCGGGTCCAATACAGGATCCCGGGGCTGACGAAGTCGGTGTGATTGGCCAGCAGCGCGCCAGCCAGTCCGCACATCGTGCCGGCGATGACGAAGCAGGTGAGCTTATAGCGATAGGTCGGGAAGCCGATGGCGCGCATGCGCATGTCGTTCGAGCGCGAGCCTTGGATCACCATGCCGAAGCGCGAATTCACCAGCCGCCAGACCAGATAGATCGAGCCATAGAGCAGCGCCAGACAGACGTAATAGAACTGCACCTTGTTCGACAGCTCGAGCGGCGCCACGAATTGGCTGCGCTTGTAGATGGTGAGTCCGTCGTCGCCACCGTAACGCGCCAGCCCGGAGACGATGTAATAGGCCATCTGCGCGAAGGCCATGGTGATCATGATGAAATAGACGCCGCGCGTGCGCAGCGACAGCGCGCCGATCACCAGTGCGAACAGCGCGGACGCCAACAGCGCCACCGGCCACTGCACGAAGCCGGAGTAAATCCCCTCGTGCGCCAGCATGCCGACGGCGTAGCCGCCGATGCCGATATAGGCGGCATGGCCGAAGCTCATCATGCCGCCATAGCCGAGGATCAGATTGAGGCTGACCGCCGCCATCGCCAGGATGATGATGCGGGTGAACAAAATGAGCAGGAAGCGGTTGCCGGCGAATTCGGCATACAGCGGCAGCAGCACCAGCGCCACCAGCAGCACGACGGACACGATGTTCCTGATGGTAAAACCGCCGGTCATTTCTGGCCCGTCGAAAACAGGCCCTCGGGCTTGACCACCAGCACGACCGCCATCAGCAGATAGATCAGCATCGACGACAGCGCCGGCGCCGCGGTCGAGGCCGCGTCCTTGCTCAGCATCAGGCGCAGCAGATCGGGGAAAAACGCGCGCCCAAGCGTGTCGACGAAGCCGACGAAGATCGCCGCCACCAGCGCGCCGCGGATCGAACCGATGCCGCCGATCACGGTGATGACGAAGGCCAGGATGAGGATGTTCTCGCCCATGCCGATCTGCACGGTCAGGATCGGCGCCTGCATCAGCCCGGCGAGACCCGCGAGCGCGGCACCCATGCCGAATACCAGCGTATAGAGCAGCTTGATGTTGACGCCGAGCGCGCCGACCATTTCGCGGTTGGAAGCGCCGGCGCGGATCAGCATGCCGATGCGCGTGCGCATCACCAGCACGTAGAGGAAGCCCGCCACCGCCATGGTGACGGCGATAATGGCCAGACGGTAGGCGGAATACTGAATGCCGGGCAGGATCTGAACCGAGGTGTTGAGCCAGGACGGCAGTTGCAGGCTCATGCCTTCGGGGCCCCAGATCACCCGCACCAGCTCATCGAAAAACAGGATGAGGCCGTAGGTGCCGAGCACGTGGTCGAGATGGTCGCGGCCGTACAGCCTGCGCATCGCGATCACTTCCACCGCCATGCCGACGACCAGCGTGGCGGCCAGCGCGAGCACCGCGCCGAGCACGAAGCTGCCGGTCCAGACCGCGAAGGTGGCGGCGAAATAGGCGCCGATCATATAGAGCGAGCCGTGCGCCAGATTGACCAGATCCATGATGCCGAACACCAGCGTCAGTCCCGCCGCCAGCAGGAACAGCAGCAGACCGAACTGAAAGCTGTTCAGGCATTGCTCGATGAATAACGTCATGAAGCGCTGATGATGGAAATTTGCGGTGCCCCCGATACGCAAGCGGCGGCAGCGCGGATGCGCCGCCGCCGCCTTATTCCAACCTTAACTTACTTCATCGGGCACTTGTCGTGGAAGCTGTCTTGGTTGTCCTTGACGATGGTGGCGACGGTCTTGAGCACATAGTCGCCCTTGGCGTCCTTGACCGCTTCCTGCAGGTAGAAGTTCTGG
>JACQDO010000102.1 GCA_016201085.1 Hyphomicrobiales bacterium
ATGGCGGAAACGGTGGCGCCGTTTTCCATGCGGCGAAATCGCGCGATGCTGCCTTCGCGCGTCATGATCAGAAAATTATAAACCGACTCGAAGACGGCTTCCGATGGCTTGGAGCCATGCTCTTGCGCATGCCCGGCGGCGCCGAGCAGCGCCAATGCTGCCGCGCCCAAGCTCGCGATCACCGCCAGCTTGCGGCAACGATGGCGCAACGGCGGAAAGCTGGACGGATCGGGCGGCGCCATTTTGTCCGGATGTCTTCCGTGTTCGAAGCTTACTGGCGCCGCAAGGTGCCCGACCCCTCCATGGTATTGTCGTTATGATACCAGTGCACCGAGCGGCCGTCGGCGGCGAATTGAAGCTCAATCTTGTCGGGGGTGTAGTTCTTCCCTTCGACCGGCCGGGTGGTCCCGGCGTAAACGTTGTTGTTCCGTCGTTGCAGCTTGGCCAGCAGCGTGTAGAGCAGCTTGCCATCCTCGTGGATCCATACAGTCGCGTTGACCATGTCCGGATTGATGACCATCCGGTAGACTCTCGTGGCGCGCGCTTCGTGACCCTTGATGATAAAGCGCTCGACGTTGCCTTCGTAGGTGCCGCTCAAATTCGCCTGCGCGAATTGCAGCAGCGCAGCCCGCTCGCGCGCCGGCGTCGTTGTTTCCCGTGTCGTCGCACTGGCATTGGCAGTGAAACATCCAAAGGCGATAGCAAACAGCGTCAGTAGAGTGACAGCGATATTCCGATGCATCTGTTCCCCCCGGTTTGCGCCCCAACGACCGTACTGTTTTACCGACCCGCGATATCCAAATCCACAAACACCGGGACATGGTCGGACGGCTTGTCCCAGCCGCGCACATGGCGGTCGATGCCGGCGCCGGTCAGCCGGTCGGCGGCCTGCGGCGACAACAGCAGATGATCGATGCGGATGCCGTCGTCCTTCGCCCAGGCGCCGGCCTGGTAGTCCCAGAAGGTGTAGAGGTCGGAGGCGTCGCTCACCGCCCGGATGGCGTCGGTCAGTCCCAGGTTGAGCAAAGCGCGGAACTTCTCCCGCGTCGGCGGCAGGAACAGCGCATCCTTCACCCAGGCCTCGGGGCGGCGGGCATCGGCCGGCGTCGGGATGACGTTGAAGTCGCCGGCCAGCACCAGCGGCTCTTCCAGCTTTAGCCGTTCACGTAAAAAATTAGCCAGCCGGTCCATCCATTTGAGTTTATACTCATATTTATTGCCGGGCGCCGGGTTGCCATTGGGCAGATAGAGGCTGACCACGCGCACCACGCCGTCCTTTGTGGAAACCAATGCCTCGAGGAAGCGGGCCTGTACATCGCCATCGCCCCCATGCAGGCCCAACTTCACTTCATCGAACGGCAGCTTGGACAGCAGGGCCACGCCGTTGAAAGTCTTCTGGCCATGCACCGCCACGTTGTAGCCGAGCGCCTCCAACGGCTCGCGCGGGAAGGCCTCGTCGACGCATTTGATCTCTTGCAGGCAGACGATGTCGGGTTGCCGCTCTGTGAGCCAGGCTTGCAAATTGTCCATGCGTTGACGGACCGAATTGACGTTCCAGGTGGCGATTCGCATGGGAATATGGGTCCGGACGGCCCGAATAAGTCTGTGGGTGGCGTGTTTACCAGAGTGCCGCAGGGATGTGCACCCAGAGCCGTTTATATGCTAGGAAAGCCGGTAACGCGGCCACTTCCGGTCGAGATTAAGCCAAACCGCGGAATAGGGAGAGTCCGGGCAGGGCCTACCAATTGCCGGACCTAATATCGCAGATGTATCAGCGAAAGTGGCTATTTGGGGTGGCGGCGCTCGCCCTGATTGGCATTGCCCTGCTTGTGCGCGGATTCTGGACCACCGACGGCCGCGCCGCCCGTTCGCAGGCGCCGGCCGCCCGTGTGGTGCCGGTGGAAACCGCCTTGGCCAAGCGCCAACAGGTGCCGGTGCGCATTGAATCGCTCGGCAGCGTCACCCCGATCGCCAGTGTCGCCATCAAGGCGCGCCTGGAAACCGAGATTGTCGCGGTGCACTTCACCGACGGCGCCTTCGTGAAGACCGGCGACCTGCTGTTTACCCTCGACGGGCGCTCGATCGAGGCCCAGATCGCGCAGACCGAGGGCGTGCTGGCGCGCGACCGCGCCCAGCTGGCCGGCGCCGAGCGCGATGTGGCGCGCTACACCGATCTGGTCGCCAAGAGCGCCACGCCGGTTATCAATCTCGACAACGCCAAGACCCAACTCGACGTGTACAAGGCCGCCATCAAGGCCGACGAGGGCCTGCTGCAGAATCTGAACGTGCAACTGAGCTATTGCACCGTGCGGGCGCCGATCGAGGGCCGCATCAGCGCGGCCAATGTGAAGGTCGGCAATTTTGTGCGGCCGGCCGATACCGCCGCGCTCGCCACCATCATCCAGATGGCGCCGGTCTATGTCAGTTTCACCGTGCCGCAGAAAGTGCTGCCGGAAATCCGCCGGGCGCTGGCGCAGAAAACCGCGACCATCGAAGCGATCATCCCGGGCGAGCAAAAACGCGCGCAGGGCCAAGTATCGATGATCGAGAACACCGTCGACAGCGCCACCGGACTGGCGACCATACGCGCCACCATGCCCAACGCCGACGAGGTGTTGTGGCCGGGAACTTTGGTCACCACCGAGCTGACGCTGCGGACGGAAGAGGCGGTGGTGGTGCCCTCGAATGCCGTGCAGATCAGCCAGGCGGGCAATTTCGTGTTCGTAATCAAGGACGGCGCCGCCAAGGTGCAGCAGGTCACGATCGCACGTACCGTCGGCGATTTGTCGGTGATCGCGAAAGGGCTTGCCGGCGACGAGACCGTGGTGACCGACGGTCAATTGCTGCTGTCCGACGGCACGCGGGTCAACCCGCGTCCGGCCAGGACGGCATCCGACGCGCCCGCCGGAACCTAGCGCATGATCCCGAAAAGTGGGCACCGGTTTCCCGCCTTCGCGAAGCCCGCTACGGCGGGCGAAGCAAGGTCGGATAAGATCATGCGCCAAGAAAATAATTCGTGATGGCCA
>JACQDO010000103.1 GCA_016201085.1 Hyphomicrobiales bacterium
CGGGGATACGCTGGAGAAGATCGCGGCCGAGAAGGCCGGCATCCTCAAGCGCTGCGTCCCGGCGATCGTCGCCGCGCAGCCGCGCGACGCGCTGGCGGTGATCGAGCGGCAGGCGGCGAGAATCGGTGCGCCGTTGAAGATCGCCGGCGAGGATTGGACCGCGACCGAGGAGCGCGGCCGGCTGGTCTATCAGGACGAGGCCGGCCTGCTCGATCTGCCGGCGCCGAAACTTTACGGCCGCCATCAGTTCGAGAATGCAGGGCTCGCCATCGCGGCCTTGCGTGCGATCAAGGCGTTCAAGATCGCGCCGGCCGCGTTCGAAGCCGGCCTGGTGAAGGCGGACTGGCCGGCGCGGCTGCACCGGCTAAACGCCGGCAAACTGGTCGAGCTGGCGCCGCCCGGCAGCGAATTATGGCTCGACGGCGGGCATAATCCCGACGGCGGCCGGGCGATTGCGGCCGCGCTCGCCGATCTGGAGGAGCGCGTCTCGCGTCCGCTGGTGCTGATCGTCGGCATGCTGGCGAGCAAGGACTGCGCCGGGTTTCTCGGCAATTTCACCGGGCTGGCGCGCCGGCTGATCGCGGTGCCGGTGCCGGGCGCCGACAAGGGCCTCCCCGCGGAAGCGGTGGCCGATGCCGCGCGCGGCATCGGTTTGCCGGCCACCAGCCGCGACAATCTTGCCGAGGCGCTCGAAGCCGCGCGCAAGCTCGATCTCGAGCCGCCGCCGCGCATTCTCATCACCGGCTCGCTCTATCTCGCCGGCGACGTGCTGCGCGAGAACGGCACGCCGCCGAGCTGAAATGCAAACGGCCGGCGCGCGGCCGGCCGTTCGAAAAATTCTGCACTCGCGGCGTCACACCGCGCCGCTGATCCACTGCGCCAGCTTCTGCTTGGGCGCGGCGCCGACCTGGCGCGAGGCGATCTCGCCGTTCTTGAACAGCATCAGCGTCGGGATCGACATGATGCCGTATTTGGCGGCGGTGTTCGGGTTCTCGTAGACATTGAGCTTGACGATCTTGACCTTGTCGCCGAGCTGGCTGGCGATTTCATCGAGCGCCGGCGCGATCATCTTGCAGGGGCCGCACCATTCCGCCCAGAAGTCGACCACCACCGGAGCGGCGGACTTGAGCACATCCGATTCGAAGCTTGCGTCCGACGTTTTGCCGACGGCCATGGGAAATTCCTCTTTCAAGTGCGGAGAGAATCGCGTTGGGGACCGATGAGGCCAGGAAGCTATGAACGCCCCCCGCCATCGTCAAGGCGCGCTCACGCGCGGGTGATGCCCGCTAAAGCGGCATCCAGCACCGCGGGCGAAAGCTCCATGAGATCAGGCACTTCGGTCCAGATCAGGGCGGCGCGCAGCGGCTTATCCGGGTACAGTTTGGCGAGCACGGCGCGATAGAGCGCGAGCTGGCGAATGTAATTCGACGGCACGTCCTCGATTCGGCGCGGCGCGGGGCGATTTGTTTTGAAATCGGCAATCAGCACATAGCTATTCGTCACCGCCAGGCGGTCGATCTGGCCGGACACACGCACGTCGCGGCCCTCCAGCATCAGCCGGCCGACGATGGGCACTTCCGCTCGGCTGCCGGGCCCATAGAGCGCGGCGAAGTGCGCATCCTCGAGCACGCGCATGACCTGCTCGGCGATCTTGCCGCGCTCCCCGGCCGCCAATGTGGTGCCGGCCCGCGCAAGATAGTCCTCGGCCGCCCGGCGGCGGCGCGCGGGCGGCAATTCCGGCAGCGCCTGCAGCAGCCGGTGCGCCAGCGAGCCGCGCAGCAGCGCGCTCGCCATGCCGCCGGTGGCGGCCGGGTGCGCGACCTCGTCGTCCATGACGCTCGATGGCGTGATACTGCGCAGCAAGGCCGGCTCGGGCGCCGCAGCACACGTGAGCCAAGCCGGCGGAACAGACGGCTTTTCCTCCGCCACAACGTCCGTCACCGATTCGGCGGCAGAGGACGCACCCTTGCGATAGCGCAGCACTTCGCCGCCGCCGTCGTCGGCCGGCTCCGCCACGCAATGGGGCTTCAGCGCGTCCTCGGCCAATCGATACCAGCAGTCGTCGGGAATTTTGTTCTTGCCTTGCGTGCCGCAGATCACCAGCCGTTCTTTGGCGCGCGTCATCGCCACGTACAAAAGCCGATGATATTCATCGCGCGCGTCCTGCAATGCCGCGCTGCGTGCCGGCACCATCGGGCCGACGTCGTGGTCTTTCGGTCCGGCCCAGATCAGGCGTGCGGGCGCGCCCGGCAGCGGTCTGTCCGGCGGCATGTGCAGCAGCCGCGGCGGATGCCAGCCCTGCGCCGGCGTGGTGGTATCGGCGAGAATGACGATCGGCGCTTCCAGTCCCTTGGCGCCATGCACGGTCATCACGCGCACTTCGTTACGATCCATTTCCATGTCGCGTTTGACTTCGGTCTTTGCCGCCCGCAGCCAGACGACGAAACCTTGCAGCGATGGCGTCTCGCCGCGTTCGTAATCGAGCGCGAGATTGAGGAATTCGTCGAGCGCGTCGGCGGCCTCGTGTCCCAGCCGCGACAGGATTTTCCGCCGGCCTTGCCCGGCGCCGAGCAGCCAGGCGTAGAACGCGAACGGCGACTTGGTGCGCGCCGCATCGCGCATCGCGTCGAATCGCGCCGCAAGCTCGCCGTGCGCTCGCAGCGCGTCGTACAGACTGCCTTTGCGGCCCCAGGCCAGCTTGAACAGCGCCTCGTCGTCGAGGCCGAACAGCGGCGACTTGAGCGCGGTGGCGAGCGCCAGATCGTCCTGCGGCAGCAGGATCGCGTCGGCCAGAACCATCAGGTCCATCACGGCGATATGCTCGGTGAGGACCAGCCGGTCGGCGCCGGCGACCGGAACCTTGGCGTTCTTGAGCGCGCGGATGATCGCCTCGAACTGCGCGCCGCGCCGCCGCAGCAGGATCAGCACGTCTTTCGGCCGGCGGCCCTGGCGCTGCCAAATAGCGACCGTGCCGGCGATGCGGCGCGCCAGCTTGGCCACGCCGCCGGTGACGGTCTGCACATCGAACGGCGCCGCCCAGCCTTCCTTCTTCTCGAAGTCGTCGGATTGCTCGAGCGGCCAGATTTCAACCAGCCCCGGCGCCGCCTCCGGCAAGGCCTCATGCA
>JACQDO010000136.1 GCA_016201085.1 Hyphomicrobiales bacterium
CGATTTCATCAAGGCGGCGCCGTTCGCCACCATCGGCACGGTGCTGTGGATCCTGATCGCCTACAAATTCCACCAGTCGATGATCGACGCGGTCGTTGGCGCCAGCGAAGTTACGCGCAAGGAGGAGCCGCGGCTCTACAACATCCTGGAAAATCTCTGCATCTCGCGCGGCATCACCATGCCGAAGCTGCGCATCGCCGACGACGACGCGCTCAACGCCTTCGCCACCGGGCTGAACGAAAAGCAATACTCCATCACGGTGACGCGCGGCCTGCTCGACGCGCTCAACGATTCCGAGATCGAAGCCGTGCTCGGCCACGAGCTCACCCATATCCGCAACGGCGACGTGCGCATGATGGTCATCGCTGTCGTCATCGCCGGCGTGATCTCGTTCTTCGGCGAAATGATCTTCCGCCTGTTCTTCCAGGGCGCGTGGGGCGGCCGTTCGCGCAGCAGCGGCGACGGCGACAAGAAGGGCGGCGCCGGCGCGGCGATTGTGATCGCGCTGGTGCTGATCGCCATCGCCTGGCTGATGTCGGTGCTGATCCGCTTCGCCCTGTCGCGCCAGCGCGAATATCTCGCCGATTCCGGTTCGGTGGAACTCACCAAGAATCCCGACGCCATGATCTCGGCGCTACGCAGGATCGAAGGCCGCGGCGAACTGCATGCCGCCAATTCGGCGGTGATGGAAATGTGCATCGACAATCCGCGCGAGGGCTTCGCCGATATTTTCGCCACCCACCCGCCGGTCGACAAGCGCGTCGAGGCGCTGGTGCAATTCGCCGGCGGCCACGACCCCGGGCCGCTGGAGATTGCCGCGCCGGAGCAGCCGGCGCAGATCGAAAGCGCCCCGCCGGTCGGCGGACCGTGGGCTGGCGGCGCCCAAAGCGACAGCGCTAAACCGTTTTTGCCTGGCGTACCGCCGATCGGCGGCGATGGCCCATGGGGGCCGAAGCGTTAGCTCACCTCTCCCCGCGCGCGGGGCGACAGAAAATCAATGCCCCTCGAACGAGATCAGCGTGCGCACCGGCACGTCCATCTGGCGCAGCTTGGCGGCGCCGCCGAGCTCGGGCAAATCGATGACAAAACAGGCGGCCAGCACGTTGGCGCCCATTTGCCGCAGCAATTTCACCGCGCCTTCGGCGGTGCCGCCGGTGGCGATCAGATCGTCCACCAGGATGACGCGCTCGCCCTTTGACACCGCGTCCTCGTGCATCTCCATCTCGTCGAGGCCGTACTCGAGCGAATAGGCGATGCTCACGCGCTTGTGCGGCAGCTTGCCTTTCTTGCGGATCGGGATGAAGCCGGCCGACACTTGGTGCGCCACCGCGCCGCCGAGAATAAACCCGCGCGCTTCCATGCCGGCGACCTTGTCGATCTTCATGCCGGCCCACGGCTGCACCAGCTCATCAACCGCGCGGCGGAAGGCGCGCGCATCGCCCAGCAGCGTGGTGATGTCGCGGAACATGATGCCCGGCTTGTGATAGTCGGGGATGGTGCGGATGGCTGATTTGAGGTCGTTTTCGAGGGCGGGCGATGTCATGGCGGCATTTTGGCCGCTCGCTCACCGTTGGTCAAACCGCCATCACAGCGCCAGCGCGGCATTGCCTTTGAACAGCACCGGGCCGGTCGGCCGGCCGGTGGGCGAGCCGGTGGCGGGCTCAAGCGTGATCTCGAACAACTGATCGGTGCGCAGTGCCGGCAGATCCTTGAGCGACAGTCGCAGCGTGCGCGCCTGGTTCATCAGACCGACCGACACCGGTCCGCGTTCGCGGCTGGGCAGCGTCCACACTTCCAGCGCCTTGCCTTCCGGCACGTTGATCGCGGTCAGCGGCAGCAGCACGGCGCGGCCGTCCGCGAAAGTGTGCACCACCGCGCCAGCGCGATTGCCGTCGAGCAGCACCGCAATCATCACCGGCTGTTGGCGCGCGGCCTTGATGGCGAAGCCGAGGCCGACCGCCAGCACCAGCGCCGCAAGGCTTGCGCCGAGCGCGGTGACGCGCAGCGCGGCAAGGTTATTCCAGAACCGCGTCCAGGCCGACGGTCCGATGGCGACAGCCGCGCGCGGCATATCGGCTTCGATCCTGCGCCACAGCTCGTCGCCCGCTGGCTGCGGCGCGGTTGCGTCGTCGAATTCGGCAAACCGCGCGCGCCATTGCTCGACCTCGCGGGCAAAGCCCGGGTCGGCGGCAAGCCGCCGCTCGGCCATGGCCTTTGCCTCGCCTTCGAGCAGGCCGAGCGCATATTCGCCGGCCAGTGCTTTATCGTCTGGCGTCATCCCATGCACTCCTGCAATGAGATCAGGCTGCGTCGCACCCAGCTTTTCACCGTGCCGAGCGGCACGCCGAGCTTGCCGGCGAGTTCGCCGTGCGACAGGCCATGCACATAGGCCAGCACCACCACGGCGCGGCGTTCGGCATCGAGCCGTTCGAGGCAGCGACGCAATGCACTCGCTTCCGGCAGATGGGCGAGCGCGTTTTCGGTCGCAGGGGCGGCCTCCTCCGCACGATCGTCGTCGGCGATGAACCGGCCTTCGTCGCGCAGGATCGAGAGCGCGCAATTGCGCAGGACGGTGTAAAGCCAGGTGCGGGCCGCGCCTTTTTGCGGATCGAACGAGCGCGCCGCCCGCCACACCCGCATGAAGGTTTCCTGCACGGCTTCTTCCGCCAGATCCTGCCGTCGCAGCATGCGCCGTGCCACACCGATCATGCGGCCGGCTTCGAGGTCGTAGATGACGCGCAGGGCCGTACGGTCGCCGGCCGCGCAACGGGCAATGGCCGCGGCAACTTGCGCTTCCGTCGCATTGTCCTGCGCTGAGCCGGTCATCGAGGCTTGCCCTCAGGCATCCATATTACTCGAAAAGCCCTGGTGCGGGCCAATATCATAAGGGGTACCCCGCCCACCCCCGTTTGGATGCAGGCCTGCTCACAAATTTGTTATGGCCGCCGGCGCATCCGGCAGCCCGCTCCGCTCCGTACCCCCTATGTCGTCGCATCTAGAGGCGACAGCAACATCAGGGAGAGTGCGATGAAATTCCGGACATTGATGGCCGCGTCCGCCGCGGTTCTGCTCAGCGCCGTGGCCGCGCAGGCCACCGAGGTCGCCGCGCTATCGGGCGACAACACCATCTCGATCATCAACACCACTGCCAAGAAGGTCACCAAGACCTGGAAGATCCAGGGCGTCAGCGGGCGCGTGCTCGGCATCGACGTGCGCCCGGCCGACAACATGCTCTATGCCGTAAGCGCCGAGGGCGGCGTCTATACCGTCGATCTCGCAACCGGCAAAGCGACGATGAAGTCGAAGCTGGAGAAGACGCTGAACGCCGGCACCTCGGCCACCATCGACTTCAATCCGGTCGCCGACCGTCTGCGCTTGATCGGCAGCGACGGCATGAATCTGCGCGCCAACGTGGATGACGGCAAGGTCATCATCGACGGCCAGCTCAAGTTCGCCGAAATCGACATGCACAAGGGCGAGAAGCCGAACGTGGTCGCCGGCGCCTACATCAACTCAGTCAAGGGCGCCAAGGAAACCGCTTTGTACGACATCGACGCCACCATCGGCGGTCTGCTCAAGCAGGCGCCGCCGAATGAAGGCACCCTCAATGCGGTCGGCAAGCTCGGTATCAAGGTCACCACCGTCGCCTTCGACATCTGGTCGGATGGCAGCAAGAACGAGGCCTGGCTGATGTCCGGCGACTGGCTGCTCAGCGTCGATCTCGCCACCGGCAAGGCGACGCCCGCGGTTCAGATCAAGGGCGTGAGCGGTATCCGCGATATCGCCATCCTCCCCGCCATGGCGAACATGAAGTCCATGTAAGTCGTCATCGGCAGTCCGGCGCGCGCCAAGACTCCCCGCTTGGCGCGCGTCGCCATTTTTAAGGCTAGCGACGCTCGAGCACCCGGCCCGCCACCGCGTCGAGCTTCTTGATCAGCTCGGGGTCGCGCGCCGATTGCGCGGTGATCAGCGCGTTGTCGAGCGCGCGGTCGGAGCCGATCGGGCACGGCTCATGCTCGCGCGGGAAATCGCGCGCCAGCCGCGCCACCAGGCGCTGCGCACGCTCGGCATTGGCATGCACCAGCTTGATGATGTCCTGCACGGTGACGGCGTCATGGTCGGGATGCCAGCAGTCGTAATCCGTCACCATGGCGAGGGTGGCGTAGCAGAGCTCGGCTTCGCGCGCGAGCTTGGCCTCCGGCATGTTGGTCATGCCGATTACCGAATAGCCGAGCTGCTTGTAGGTCATGCTTTCGGCGTAGCTGGAGAACTGCGGCCCCTCCATGCAGACATAAGTGCCGTCGCGCACCACCGCGATGTCTTCCGCGCGCGCCGCTTCCGCAATGTGGATGCGCAGGCGTGGGCTGACCGGGTGCGCCATCGAGACATGCGCCACCAGCCCCTTGCCGAAGAACGAGCTCTCGCGCTTGTGGGTGCGGTCGACGAACTGGTCGACCAATACGAATGTGCCGGGCGGCAGTTCCTCCTTGAACGAGCCGCAGGCCGACAGCGAGACGAGATCGGTGACGCCGGCGCGCTTGAGCACGTCGATATTGGCGCGGTAGTTGATGTCGGAGGGCGACAGCCGGTGGCCCTTGTCGTGGCGCGGCAGGAACACGATCGGCAGGCCGGCGATATCGCCGATGCGCAGCGCGCCGGACTGCTCACCCCAAGGGCTCGGAATTCGCTGCTCGCGCACGTTTTGTAGGCCCGGCAGATCGTAGATGCCGCTGCCGCCAATGATACCTAAAACCGCTTTGGCCATCGCTTGCCCCAATTCATGCTCTCAAAAACGAAAGGGCCCGAAACCGGGCCCCAACGTCAAGAGATTTTATGCCACTCAATGCACGTCCGACCACACCTTCTTCTTGGTGAAGTACAGCAGCCCCGCGAACACGATGAGGAAGATCATCACCTGGAAGCCGATGCGCTTGCGCGCCATCATGTGCGGCTCGGCCGCCCAGACCATGAACGCGGCAACGTCCTTGGCATATTGTTCGACCGTTGCCGGCGAACCGTCGTCGAAGGTCACCTGGCCGGCCGTCAGCGGCGGCGGCATGGCGATGTTGTGACCGGGGAAATATTTGTTGTAATGACCGCCGGACGGAAGCGCGAAGCCCTTCGGCGGATCCTCGTAGCCCTTGAGCAGCGCGGCGATATAGTCGGGCCCCTGCTCCTGATACTGCGTGATCAGGTCGAACACGAACCAGGGGAAGCCGCGCTCGTAAGTGCGCGCCTTGGCGAGCACCGACATGTCCGGCGGCGGCACGCCGTATTGCGCCTTGGCGGCGAGTTCGTTGGCGAACGGCGACGGGAAATGATCGGCCGGCCGGCCGGCGCGTTCGATCGGATTGCCGAGGTCGTCGGTATCCTTGACCTTGTATTCGGCCGCCACCGCCGCCACCTGCGCGGCCGAGTAGCCGAGCGCGCCGGCATCGCCCAGATTGCGGAACGCCACCATGTCGAGCGAATGGCAGTTGGCGCAGACCTCGCGGAAGACCTTGAAGCCGCGCTGTAGCTGAGCCTCGTCGAATTTGCCGAACGGACCGGAGAACGACCACTTGATGCGCGGCGGCTGCGGCGTGTCGTGATCCTGCGCAAACGCCGGCGCGCCAAACGCGGCAACAAAGCCTGCGAGGGTGAGAGCGATGATGGTGCGCTGCATCGTCATGGCGATTCCCCCGCTCACGCTTTCGCGCCCAGAACCGATTCCGAAATCGAATTCGGCAACGGCTTGGTTTTCTCGAATATCCCGAGCAGCGGCAGGATGATGAGGAAAAAGGCGAAGTAGTAGACGGTTAAGATGCGCGACAGCAGGACAGAGAGGCCTTCCGGCGGCTTGGTGCCGAGCCAGCCCAGCGCCACGCAAACGATCACGAACAGCCAGAAGAACTGCCGGAACAGCGGCCGATAGCGCGCCGAGCGCACCTTCGAGGTATCGAGCCAGGGCAGGAAGGCCAGGACCACGATCGATGCACCGAGCGCGCCGACGCCCAACAGCTTGTCGGGAATGGCCCGCAGGATCGCGTAGAACGGCAGGTAGTACCACTCCGGCACGATATGCGTCGGCGTCACCGCCGGATTGGCCGGGATGTAGTTGTCGGGGTGGCCGAGGAAGTTCGGGATGTAGAACACGAACCACGCCAACACGATGCAGAAGCACACCATGAAGAAGCCGTCCTTCACGGTGGCGTAAGGCGTGAACGGCACGGTGTCCTTGTCCGACTTCGGCTCGATGCCGGCCGGATTGTTCTGGCCCGTCACATGCAGCGCCCAGACATGCAGCACCACCGCGCCGGCGATCACGAACGGCAGCAGGTAGTGCAGCGAGTAGAAGCGGTTGAGCGTCGGATTGCCGACGGCATAGCCGCCCCACAGCCAGCTCACGATAGGCTCGCCAATGCCGGGAAGCGCCGAGAACAGATTGGTGATCACGGTCGCCGCCCAGAAGCTCATCTGGCCCCAGACCAGCACGTAGCCCATGAAGCCGGTCGCCATCATCAGCCCGTAAATGATGACGCCGAGGATCCACAGCACTTCGCGCGGCTCCTTGTAGGAGCCGTAATAGATGCCGCGCAGCATGTGGATGTAGACGGCGAGGAAGAACATCGCGGCGCCGTTGGCGTGCAGATAGCGCAGCAGCCAACCGTAGTTGACGTCGCGCATGCTCGCCTCGACCGACTTGAAGGCGAGGTCGACGTGCGGGGTGTAGTGCATCGTCAGCACGATGCCGGTGATGATCTGCACCCCCAGCATGAACGACAGAATGCCGCCGAACGTCCACCAGTAGTTCAGGTTACGCGGCGTAGGATACGCGATGAACGAGGAATGGATCAGGCCGCCGATCGGCAACCGCTTCTCGATCCATTGCAGAACTTTGTTCTGCGGCTGGTAAGTCGATGGTCCGCTCATGATCAGCCGATCCGGATCTTATTGTCGGAGACGAAGGTGTAGGGCGGTAGCTCCAGGTTCTTGGGCGCCGGGCCTTTCCGGATGCGGCCGGAAGTGTCGTACTGCGAGCCGTGGCACGGGCAGAACCAGCCGTCATATTCGCCCTGCTTGGCGATCGGGATGCAGCCGAGATGGGTGCAGATGCCGATGACGACCAGCCATTGATCGTGGCCTTGCTTGACGCGCGCGTTGTCGGATTCCGGATCGGGCAGGCTGGCGACGGCAACCTTCTGCGCTTCCTCGATCTCCTTTTTGGTACGATGGGAGATGAAGATCGGCTTCGAGCGCCAGAACACCTTGATGATCTGCCCCTCGGCGATGGGGGCGAGATCGATCTCGACCGGCGCGCCCGCGGCAATGGTCGAGGCATCGGGGTTCATCTGCGCGATGAGCGGCACCAGGGCCGCGGCAGCCCCCACCGCGCCGACGGCGCCGGTGGCGATATAGAGAAAATCGCGGCGCGTGTGCTCCGCCGAAGACACGGTCGTCACGTCTGGTCCCTCTCCCCCGGGTGACTTGGATCATCCGCCCACAGCTGGGAGCCTGGGATCTTGAGGTCCCTCGGCGGCGGGGCGGACCGCATGCGGCTACCCTGGGAAAGGCAACACCGCGCATCGGTGGTTTTTATTGGCACCCTTGCGGAAAGAGCGCAAGTCCAGTATCGCGCCCGGGCTCTTTAGCCGCATAAATCGTTCGTCTAGAGCGGCTTATCCAAGCCTTTGTGCGGTCATCCTCAGGCCGGCCCGATGCGGATCGCCCTCTACGAGCCCGACATACCGCAGAATACCGGCACGATTCTGCGCACCTGCGCCTGCCTGGGCCTTGAAGCCCATATCATCGAGCCGGCCGGCTTCCCGGTCACCGACCGCGCCTTCCGCCGGGCCGGCATGGATTACCTCGACCGGGTCGCCATCATCCGGCACGGCTCGTTCGCCGCTTTCGAGGACTGGCGCGCCCGTGAACGGCTGGCCCTGGTGTTGCTGACTACCGGCGCGACCCGCAGCTATCTCGATCACACGTTCCGCGACGACCAGGTGCTGCTGTTCGGCCGCGAGAGCGCCGGCGTGCCGGAGGCGGTGCACCAGGCGGCCGATGCCCGCATCTGCATCCCGATGCGCCATGGCTTGCGCTCGCTCAATATCGCGGTGGCGGTGGCGATGGTGGCGGGCGAGGCGATCAGGCAGACGGGCAACTTCGGGCGGTAACGGCCTTGCAAGAATTGTATATTATGCCAATATACAGAAATGATTGATTTTGGCGCGATTGTCGGCTTCGACTGGGATGACGGCAATATTCAAAAAAGCGCCGAAAAACATGGCGTGAGTCCGCTCGAAGCCGAACAGGTCTTCGTTGACCCGCGCCTGCTGATCCTGACCGACGACGACCACAGCGGAGATGAAATTCGCTTCCACGCTTACGGACAATCGGCCGCCGGTCGCCTGTTACTCGTGAGCTTCACGCTTCGTCAGAGCGAAACGATGATCCGAATCATTTCCGCCCGCAACATGAGCCGAAGGGAGCGACAACGCTATGCCGAAGAAACTTAAGCGAGTGCCCCGTTTCCGCAATGAGGCGGAAGAACGGGCATTTTGGGAAAGCCACGACACTGCCGATTACTTTGATTTGAGCAAAGCGCAGCGCGTGCGGTTTCCCAATCTCAAGCTGTCGACCACCGCGATATCCTTGCGGCTGCCGCAAGGTACGCTCGATCGCATCAAGGTCGCCGCCAACAAGCGTGACGTGCCCTACCAGTCGCTGATCAAGGTCTGGCTGGCGGAGAAACTGGACGCCGAATGAACCAAGTGAGTACGCGCAACCCCGCTGAAATCGAAACCCACAAGACCCGCGCGCGCGCCTGGTTCGAGGCGCTGCGCGACGATATCTGCGCGGCGCTGGAGGCCGTGGAAGATGCACTGCCGGCGAACGCCCCGCTTGGGCAGAGCACACCCGGCCACTTCCTGCGTACGCCCTGGAGCCGCACCGATCACACCGGCCAACCGGGCGGCGGCGGCGTGATGTCGCTGATGCGCGGGCGCGTGTTCGAGAAAGTCGGCGTTCATTGCTCGACCGTGTTCGGCGAATTCGCGCCGGAATTCCGCAAGGAAATCCCCGGCGCCAGCGACGATCCGCGCTTCTGGGCTTCCGGCATTTCGCTGATCGCGCATCCGCAGAATCCGCATGTGCCGGCCGTACACATGAACGCCCGTCATGTCGTCACCGGCAAGGCCTGGTTCGGCGGCGGCGCCGACCTGACGCCCGTGCTTGACAAGCGCCGCACGCAGACCGACCCGGACACGCTTGCCTTCCATGCCGCCATGCGCGCCGCCTGCGATGGGCACAAGGCGGTGGCGCCCTACGACAAATACAAGAAATGGTGCGACGACTATTTCTTCCTCAAGCACCGCAACGAGATGCGCGGCATCGGCGGGATTTTCTACGACTATCTGGAGAGCGATTGGGAGGCGGCGTTCGCCTTCACGCAGGACGTCGGCCGCGCTTTCCGCCGCGTCTATCCCGAGCTGGTGACAAAGAATTTCACGACGCCCTGGAGCGAGGCCGAGCGCGACGAGCAACTGGTGCGCCGCGGCCGCTATGTCGAGTTCAACCTGCTGTACGACCGCGGCACCATCTTCGGCCTGCGCACCGGCGGCAATGTCGAGTCGATCCTCTCCTCGATGCCGCCAGTGGTGAAGTGGCCGTGACCTCATGGTGAGGAGGCCGCGAAGCGGCCGTCTCGAACCATGAGGTCGTCCCGGGCCTCATCCTTCGAGACGCATCGCTTCGCGATGCTCCTCAGGACGAGGATCAGCGTAGCGCCGCCGTAACCATCACGATCCCGCCCAGCAGCACCACAACGTCGAGGATGGCGCCGTGCACATGCAGCGGCATGCGCTCGACGAAGGCCTTGGCCAGGAACGCGCCCGGCAGCGCCACGATGCCGATCAGCAGCGCGAAGGCGACGACCTGCGCGGTGAGCACGCCGGACAGCCCGAATACCGAAGTCTTGACGATGCCGATGACGATCGAGATCGCCGCGTCGGTGGCGATGACGCCGGCGCCTTCGACGCCCGCCGCCATCAGCAGCGACAGCAGGATCACGCCCGAGCCGGCGGTGCCGCCGACCACCACGCCATAGCCAAGCGCGCCCGCCGCCAGCCCGCCGTCGCCGAACTTCACGCCGTGATGTTTGAGCAGGCGGCGCAGCGGCACGCTGAGGATGAGCATCGCGCCGATCACCAGCGCGGCGCCGGCGCCGGACAGATGCGTATAGCCCCAGGCGCCGAGCACGCAGGTCGGCACCGCGGCCAAGAGCACGATGCCGGCGCGCCGCCAGTCGGCATAGCGCAGGAAAGCCGCGAGCCGGCTCGAATTATTGAACAGCGCCGAGATCGCGATGATCGGCACCACCGGCTCGGCGCCCACCAGCGGCACCAGCACCAGCGGCATCAGCGCGCCGGTGCCGTAGCCCGACACGCCACCGACGATGGAGGCGAACAGCGCCACGCCGGCGACCAGCGCGAGCTGCCAGAGCGAGATGTCGGCGAAGCCGGTAAGAATTTGCATTCAGTGCGCGGGGGTCAGATCCGCCGGCGAGATCAGCACGCTGAAGCGCTCGCACCAGATCACCACGCTCGGATAGTTCTTCAGATCGACGCCGGCGGGAATCGCGTAGCGCTGGCTGCCCTTGAAGGCGCGCAAGCCGCCGAGATCGATGAACATCGTATCCTTCACCGCCGCGGCGTCGCGAATATTCGCCTTCGGTACCAGATAGACGTGGAAGGCCGGCCCCGGCCCCACTTCGAAATCCGGCTCCAGGAACACGGTGCGCTCATAGACGCTGACCTTGCCGCGTCCCCAGTGCACCGGATCGGACGGGTTGGCGTGGATGAAGGTGCCGGTGGCGACCGCCGCGGCGGCGGCCTGCTTCGGCGCAACGATGGGCGCCGATGTCGCTACATCGGCTTGCGTGAGTTGTTCCATGGCCGGCGGCGGCGGAAACACGAACGGAAAGAAAAAGAACCCGAGCGCGACACCGAAGCCGGTGCCGAGGATGCCGCCGAGCAAAAAGATCGCCAACCCGCGCCAGAACGTACGCATCTCTATTTCCCCTATCGATCGAGCATAGTGGGGCTTGCAACGGTCGTCACGCCGGCGACGACGCAGGTAATCGGCAGCGCGTAGCCGTCGCAAGATGAACCGATCTTATCGCTCGGCAATTCGCACCAGCTTTCACCCCGTCACGTCGACCGCCTTGAGACAGCGGCGCGACAGCTCGCGATTGCTCTGGTGCCGATGAGTCCGCTTTGACCTCGGGCCGGAGCACGGCTTTTCAACAGGGCGCGTCCTTTGTGGTAATTAACTACCTTCAATGTGTGGCGGGTCTGCAACAATCCCTGATAAGTTGCGTTCACTGTACGATACAGCATTGAAGCGTGAGCGGGAGTCGGCTCAATTGATTAATCTGGATTAAGGGCTGGAGAGCGGGGCGGGGCCCCTTCTCCATTCGGTGGTGCACAGCCTGGGATATGGCTGGCAGAAGGAGGAGAAAATGCGTCGTCTCGTCATTGGATTGTTAGGCGCGGCCGCCATGAGCGTTGCGGCAAACGCCGCCGACATGCCGGTCAAGGCGCCAATCGTCAAGGCTCCGGTTGCAGTGCCGTTCAGTTGGGCTGGTTTCTACGCCGGCCTCAATGCCGGATATGTATGGGGCCGTTCCACCCAGACAGATATAACGGGTTACAATCTAGCCGATTCGACGATCGGCTATAATCCGCGTGGATTCCAGGGCGGTGGCCATTTCGGTTACAATTGGCAATTCAACCAGTTCGTCTTGGGCATCGAGGGCGAGATTGGCGGCTTTAGCTGGAATAAGAGCGCGCAATACGGTCCTTATATTGGCGTCCGTGGAGCGAACGACAGTGTCGCCAGCACATCGAATGGCGTGTTCGGCGTCATTGCCGGCAGGGCGGGCGTAGCCTTCGATAACGTCCTGCTGTTCGCAAAAGGCGGCGGCATTTTCACCAGTGTGAAGAACTCGTTCATCGATACCGATCCGACCGGGATCACACTAACATCCGGTACCGATACGAAAAACCGTAATGGCTGGACTGTTGGCGGCGGTTTGGAATATGCCTTCAATAGAAATTGGGCGGTTCGCATCGAATATGCCCACTACGGGTTCGGCACTGTCAACCACACTGCAATCGGCTCCAATGGCGTGGCCTACACGTTCAGTCACTCGTTGTCGGCAGATAGTGTTCGCGGCGGTGTGACCTATCTGTTCCACTAGCCACAGCGATCAAGCAATCTAGAAAGCCCCAGGCATCTCGCCCGGGGCTTTTTCTTTTAAACCCGGTGTATCATTTTTTTTCGATTACGATCGCATCGGCGATCTTGTCAAGCGCATCCGCATCGCTCGGAAATCCGGCCTTGATCCAGGCCGCTTCCGCCACGGCAAGCGCCGCTCCCAGCGCCGGGCCCTTGGCGACGCCGCGCTTGATGAAGTCGGCGGCCTTGAGCGGAAACACCGGCGCGCTCCAACGTTGCGGCAGGCTCGCCAGCGCGCGCCATCCGGCATCGTTGGCCGATTCATCCGAGCGCGCCCAGCCGAGCAGCGCGTGGTCGGTATATTGCTGCGGACCCAACCGATACAGCAGCGCGCGCGTGGCCGGCTCGCCCAAGCGCGACGATATGCGCCGCCAGCCCTCCGCCATCGAGGCCAGCCGCTCATGTTCGGCGTTGAACAGCCGCAGCTTCTGCCACAGGCGCTCGGCATCCTCGGCCACCACGACGGCAAGCGCGCCGAGCCGGCGCACCGGATCGGCGGCCTGCCCGATCGCCACTTCCACCTTGGCCATGTTCTCGAACGCGGCCAGATGGCTCACGCCGCCGAGCACGCGCAGCGCCAGGCCCGCGTCGGTCATGGAAACAAGCGTCGGCACCGCGTGCGGCGCCACCACCAGCTTCATGATCTCCATGCGCACGCGCTCGCGCGAGAGCTGATCGAGCCCGTCGCGGCCGGCGATGCAGGCGGCGAGCCCTTCCCGGTCGGGATGATCGCTGGTGCCGTAGGCGGCGTGGAAACGGAAGAAGCGCAAAATGCGCAGGTAGTCCTCGGCGATGCGCTTATGCGGATCGCCGATGAAGCGCACGCGCCGCGCCGCCAGATCGGCCTGCCCGCCGACATAATCGTACACCGCGCCGTCGCGCGTCACCGACAGCGCGTTGATGGTGAAATCGCGCCGCTCGGCGTCCGCCCGCCAGTCGCGGCCGAAGGCGACCTTGGCGTGGCGGCCATAGGTTTCCACGTCCTGGCGCAGCGTGGTGACCTCGAACGGATGCTTGTCGATGACGACGGTAATGGTGCCGTGTTCGATGCCGGTCGGCACCGCTTTGAAGCCGGCCGCCGTCACGCGCCGCACCACCTCCTCGGGGACCGCGGTGGTGGCGACGTCGATCTCGTGGATCGGCATATCGATCAGCGCATTGCGCACCGCGCCGCCGACCACGCGCGCCTGTTCGCCGTCGCAATCGAGCACTTCCAGCAGACGCGGCAGCGCGCCGCCCGCGAGCCAGGCCGCGTCGCGCAGGCTGCGATCCGTCCGGCCGGCCTGCGGCGACGTCACTTGGTCTGCCCCGGCACGAATTTGCCGTCTTCCATATGCGCCGGCACATAAGTCGTGCCGACCGGCGCGCCGCTATAATTGGCGAAATAGACGAAGCTGCCGACCATCAGCACGAGCGCGGCGATGACCAGCCAGGCGATGCGCGACAGCGGCCAGGAGTCCGGATGCATGACGCCGGCCTTGGTCGCCCACAGGAACACGCCGTACAGCACGAACGGCATCAGGAACAGGATGACTTCGGTGGCGACCGGGCGGATCATTTTTCTTCTCCATCCCTCCCCCGAAGGGGGAGGGTGGTCAGCGAAGCTGACCGGGTGGGGGCGCACTCAACGTAACCCCACCCGTCCGCTCGCTGCGCTCGCGTCCACCCTCCCCTTGCAGGGGAGGGATTAAGAAAACAGGTCGCGCGGCACCGCCTCATCGATAAATCCTATCGTGTAGATTGCGCAGTATACCCGCGGTCACGCCCCAAATGTAGCGCTCGCCGAAGGTGATGGCATAATAATGCCGCGTCATGCCCTGCCAGTCGCGCGAATGGCGCTGCACGTTGGCCTGGTCCATCAGAAAGGCGAGCGGCACCTCGAAGGTGGCGTCGACCTCGCTGGTGTTGAGCGTGAGCGCAAAGCCCGGCTGGACGCGCGCGATCACCGGCACGATGCGATAGCC
>JACQDO010000114.1 GCA_016201085.1 Hyphomicrobiales bacterium
CGTTGAACATGTCGAAATAGTTCGGAAAATAGACGACGCCGGCCGGGTCGCAGTGGGAAAACCGGATCGGCACCGTGCGGGTGAACGCGCCGTCGGGCGGAATAAACTGATTTTGGCTCATCGCGACGACCCCTATTTCCGGTTGCGCGGAATTCAAATAGCGGCTTGGCTGGTGCAGGTCTAGCTTGCGACCTTGAACGGCGGCGGCTCCGCCCGAATTGAGAAGGCGACCTTATGGCAAACGATGCTGCGAAAACCCATCGAATTCTGCACGTCAAGATCAAGACGCCGTCGCCTGACGCGGCCAAGCTGGTCGCCACCATGATGCAGAACGCGGCTCCCATGTATAAGGCTTTTGCCGACGTGCACATCCGCCTGTTGCGCAATGTCGACGATCCGACCCGCTTCCTGCAGGTGGTCGAATATCAGGCGGACCAGGCGGTCGAGCAGAGCCGCCAGAAGATCGCCAGCGATCCGGTCACGCAAAACATCGTGCAGGCGTGGCGCGCGCTGTTTCCGGGCTCGGTGGAAATCGACGTTTACGAAGACGCGACCGGCACTGTGTAACGACTAAATCGGTCGCTCATGCCGCGCGCCGCGCGGTGCGTCCCTTCAGCAGCACATCGACATTGCCCGACAGGATCTGCTCGCCGACCGGTCCGAGCTGGCGGATGCCGGGCGACGAAATCGCGCACCGCCTCGCGCCCGCGGATTTCCTGCGGATAGTCGGTGGCGAGGCGGATGCGGCCCAGCATCGAGGCGATGCCGTCGCCGAGATGCGCCATATGCACGATGAGCGAGGGATGCGGTCGAACACGCCGCTATTGATCAACCGGATCGTCGCCATGATCAGCGAGAATTCGCGTCCGACCGAGCGCGCCGTGTCACAGGCATCGAATTGCTGCGACCGGGCCGAAAATCAGCTCTTTATCGATTGCCGCCGGGGCCATCCGTATTGACTTAAGTCAAGTCAACGGGCGAGAATCTCGCCGCGCGTTCGGCGGCGCCCGCGTGCACTGTTCCGCCATTGTCGCCCGGCCAACGTGCCGTGAAAGGCCCGCACGGCATGGTGATGTTGCTGAAAACACATTGGCGCCAAGCGGATGAACGTACTAATAAGAAGAAATTACGGGCCGCCTATTTGGCCACGTGAACTCCTGCATGATGGCAACTCACGAGAGCAAGTGGCATGAAGCCGTTCGGATACGTCGCAGCCAGGGATGCCCAACACGCCGTCGCGCTGCTGGCCGAGCATGGCGTCGCGGCCAAAATCCTGGCCGGCGGCACCGACCTGCTGGTCGAGCTTAAGCACGCGGCGCACAACCCGGAAGTCATTGTCGACATTTCGCGGCTGGACGAGTTGAAGATCATCGCCGTTGCCGATGACGGGCTGCACATCGGCGCGCTGGTCACGCACGGCGACATCATGCAGTCGCGCGCGATCCGCGACATGTTCCCGGCTTTGGTCGATGCCGCGCATTCCATCGGCGCGGTGCAGACGCGCAACCTCGGCACGCTCGGCGGTAACTTGATGACCTGCGTGCCATCGATGGACAGCGGCCCGACGCTGATGGCGCTCGAAGCTTCGGTGACGGTGGCGAGCACCAAAGGCCGGCGGCAAATGCCGCTCGGCGAACTTTTTGTCGGCCCGCGCAAGACCAGTCTCAAGCCGGGCGAGCTGCTGATCGATATCGTCATCCCCAAGGCCAATCTCGGCAAGCCGGCGGCGTTCGAGAAATTCGGCCTGCGCAAGGGCCAGGCGCTGGCGCTGGTCAACGCCGCCGCCGCCTTCTGGGTCGACGGCAAGGGCGCGTTCGCGGCGCCCTGCATTTCGCTCGGCGCGGTCGCTCCGGTCGTCATCCGCGCGCCGAAGGCGGAAGCCTATCTGGCCGGCCGCAAGGTGACAGAGGATGCCATGGCCGAGGCCGGCCGCATCGCCGCCACCGAGGCCAAGCCGATCAGCGATTTCCGCGCCAGCGCCGAGTACCGGCGCGATCTCATCGCCGTGCTGGTGAAGCGGGCGCTGGCCAACGCGCAGGCGCGCGTCAAGAGCAAAACCAAGGAGCTTGTCCCGTGACCGACGTGACGATGATCGTCAACGGCCAGACCCGCAGCGCTTCGGTGCCGCCGGAAACCACGTTGCTGGTGCTGTTGCGCGAACATTTCAATCTGACCGGCGCCAAGCTCGGCTGCGATGTCGGCGATTGCGGCGCCTGCACCGTGATCGTCGACGACATGGCGGTGAATTCCTGCCTGATGCTGGCCGGGCAGGTGAATGGTCGCAGCGTGACGACCATCGAGGGGCTTGCCACCCGCGACCGGCTACACCCGATCCAGAAGGCATTCGAGGACAGCGGCGCGTTGCAATGCGGCTACTGCGGACCCGGCGCCATCATGGCGTCGAAGGCGCTGCTCGACGAGAATTCCGATCCCGACGTCAATGAAATCCGCGACGCGCTGTCCGGCAGCCTCTGCCGCTGCACCGGCTATAGCAAGATGATC
>JACQDO010000145.1 GCA_016201085.1 Hyphomicrobiales bacterium
CACCCGGCGCAGGTGCCGGTGATCAACGAGGTGTTCACGCCTACGCCTGAGCAGATCGCGAAAGCCAAAGCGTTGGTGGCGGCGTTTGCCGCGCAGCCCGGCGCCGGCGCGGTCGGTATCGACGGCAAGATGTTCGATCGCCCGCATCTGCTGCGCGCGCAGCGGCTGCTGGCGAGTGTGGGGAGCTAGCATATTATCGCGAGCGCGGGCGCGGCCACGCACTCCGCTCATTCCCGCGCACTCGCCGCCGCGAAGCCAAAGCGGCTTCGCTTTGGCGAAGCAGGGAGCGGGAATCCAGAGCTACGTCTAAGCGAATTGAAGCTTGAAGAACTGGGTCCCCGCTTTCGCTGGGACTAGCGGGAATCGCTTACTCCGCCGCCTCCGCAACATGCGTGTGCGCGTGGCCTTCCTGCGCCTGCTTCACGCGCTTGGCCTGCGCGAGATAAGCCCGCGCCGCGCCGGTGCCGAATAATTCATGCGTCGCGGCTTCGTCGGCGGCAACCGGCGTCATCGCCGTGTCCATATAAGCGTAGCGCTGCGGGTCGTGCTTGATGCGCAGATAGATGCGGCGCAGCCTGAAATAGAGCGCGGTCCAGCGCACGGCGGAATTTCAGCCGCAGGAAGCCGCCTTCCAGCGGATGAATGTGCTCGAAATTGATGCTGCCCATGAACCAGGTGATGAGGAACAGCGCGTTGCTGGCATTGGCTTTCGTCGCCGCCACCCGCCGCAGCACCGTTTCGACGTGCTCGATGGTGTAATAGTGCTGCCACGCTTGTCGGTAGGCGCTGTCCCACTCCGCGCGCGACATCTTCGGATGCGTCGTGCAGATGTGGTTGAGGTCGTATTTGTTCAGGTCGGGATCGAGCCAGGCGCCGGCGCGATGCAGCTTGAGATGGTCCTCGGAGCCCGGCAGCGGCGTGAGATAGAAGAACTCCAGCAGATCGACCGGCAGCTCGCGCTTGATCACGTCGATGTCGTGCATGATCGAGGCGGCGCTGTCGTTGGGAAAGCCGAGGATGTAGCCGGCATAGGTGATGACGCCGGCGTTCTTCCAGGCCAGCAGCATGTCGCGATATTCGGTGATCTTGTTTTGCCGCTTCTTGGCGCCGAGCAGATTGTCCGGATCGATGTTCTCCAGCCCGATGAACACGCGCTTGACGCCGGCGCGCGCGCATTTCTCGATGAAATTCGGCGTCTTATGGCACAGCGTATCGACCTGAATGATGAAGCTGATGTTGAATTTCTCCACCTCGCGCAAATAGACGATGCGGTCGACGATCGCTTCCCAGTCCTTGTTGCGGGCGAAATTGTCGTCGGTGATGAAGAAGGCGCGCAAGCCTTGCGCGTAATTCGTGCGCACGATGTGTTCGACATCGTCGGGCGAGCGGCGACGCGAGACGCGGCCCTGCACGTTGATGATGGTGCAGAACGAGCATTGATAAGGGCAGCCGCGGCCGGCGTCGAATGAGGTGGTGCCGCCGGCGGTGCGTTGCGCGCGCTCGACCGCCATTAAGGGGATCGGCGTGCCCTCGATGCTCGGCAGGTCGTCCATGAAATTGTACAGCGGCTTGAGGTTACCCGCGGCCGCGTCCAGCAGCACCTCGTCGAGCCGGCCTTCCGCCTCGCCGGCGAACAGCGACACCCCCATCGCCTTGGCGCGGTCGAGATCGGCGTCGACGCCCTTGAGCATCGCCAGCACGCCGGACACGTGGAAGCCGCCGATGCCGACCTGGATGCCGCGCGCGCGCAGTGGCTTGGCCAGATCGAGCGCGCGCGGAAACTGGTTCGACTGCACGCCGGTCAGCATGACCATGCCGGACCCGGCCGCTTCGATCGTCGCCGCCAGGCGCTCGGGGCGGATGCGGGTATTGGTTTCGTCGAAGGCGTGGATATCGATGTCGACGTTCTCGCCCAGAATTCTGCGCTCGGCGCAATCCTTGGCCAGGCCAAAGAGCGAGGCGAGCGAGTTTGACGGAATCGGCGAGCGCACCCACTGGATAACATAGCCGTCTTCGTCGTAATGCGACGGCTTCACCAACACCAGGCAGAAGCGCCGGTGTGCGTTGGGGGGGCCTGACGCTATCGCTGCCATAACGATTCCGCTGGCTCGACCGACTATATCCACAGCAATTTATTGTAACTGCGATCTTGGCCAGGGGGAAACGAATTTGCCGTTAACGGCGCGGTTCCTCGGCAGGCTTCGGGTAGACCCTTTGCGGGTCGAAGGCCTTGTCCGCATTACGGAATTCCAGCCGGACCGATCCGCTCTGGCCAAGCGGCACCACGCGGTAGAAGCAGGAGCGCCGGCCGGTGTGACAGGCGCCAGCGCCTTGCTGCTCGACCTTGAGCCAGAGCGCGTCCTGGTCGCAGTCGGTACGCAATTCGAGCACGCGCTGGACATGGCCGGAGCTCTCGCCCTTTCGCCAAAGGGCCTTGCGCGAGCGGCTGTAATACCAGGCCTCGCCGCTGGCGATGGTTTTCGCCAGCGCCTCGGCGTTCATGTGCGCGACCATCAGCACATCGCCCGTTGCGGCGTCGGTCGCGACCGCGGTGATCAGCCCGTCGGCGTCGTATTTGGGCGTGAAGGCGAGGCCTTCTTCGATGTCGTGCGTCGTACTCATGGCGTGCGAACCATACACTACGGCCCTCATCCTGAGGAGCCGACCGAAGGTCGGCGTCTCGAAGGATGAGGATAATCGGATGGCCTCACCCTTCGAGACGCGCACCTAGCGGTGCGCTCCTCAGGGTGAGGTATTTTTGCTGAAACTTACCGCTGCGCGCCGCGCAGCATGGTCATGAAGCGGACCTGCTCGCTGGCATCGTCACGGAAGGTGCCGGTGAAGTGCGTGGTCAGCGTCAGCGCGCCCGGCTTCTCCACCCCGCGCAGCGACATGCACATATGCTCGGCCTCGATCATCACCGCGACGCCGCGCGGCTTCAGGATCTCGTCGATCGCGGTCGCCACCTGCGAGGTGAGATGCTCCTGCGTCTGCAGACGCAGCGCATAGACGTCGATCAGACGTGCGAGCTTGGACAGGCCGACCACCCGCTCCACCGGCGTATAGGCGATATGCGCCTTGCCGTAGAACGGCATCATGTGGTGTTCGCAGTGCGAGTTGAAGCTGATGTCCCTGACCAGCACGAAATCGTCGTAGCCGCCGGTCTCGCTGAAGGTGCGATCGAGCACCTCCACCGGGCATTCGCGATAACCTTGATAGAGCTCCTCGTAGGCGCCGATCACGCGCTTCGGCGTATCGAGCAGGCCTTCGCGATCGGGATCGTCGCCGGCAAAGGCGATCAGCGTGCGCACCGCGGCTTCCGCCTGCTCGCGCGTGGGGCGCGGCTCGACCGGCGTCGGCGCCGCCCGCACATGCTCGGACAGACCTTGCTTCGGCCACGGCGCAACGATGGTGTTCTTGGCGTCCATAGCGGCTCTCTTCCGTTCGACCGGAACGCGCCTTAAAGGGGCGGTGCCGGGAGTGTCACCGGGGTGGCCGCGTCAGTATCCCAATTGCGACCCTTGGTCCAATGCGGGGCGACTGGACGCCGCATGCCCATTCGGCATGGCTCGAAAAGCCAAGCCTGGCGCCAAGAACCCCTTCTCGCGCCTGAGGCATGACCCCTATATATTCGTTTGCGCGGCCGAGGCAATGTGCCAATCCACTGGAAACTGAAAAACATCAATGCTTAACGAGGTTTACAACGAACGAATCCTGGACCTGGCGGGCAATATTCCTCGCCTGGGACGGCTGCCGGCGCCCGACGCCAGCGCCACCGCCCATTCCAAATTGTGCGGTTCCACCGTCACCGTCGACCTCAAGATGGATGGTCCGGTGGTCACCGATTTCGCCCATGACGTGAAGGCCTGCGCGCTGGGCCAGGCCTCGTCCTCGATCATGGCGCGCTACATCGTCGGCTCGAAGCCGGCCGAATTGCGCGAGCTGCGCGAGACCGTGCGCAAGATGCTGAAAGAGAACGGCCCGCCGCCGACCGGCAAATGGGCCGACATCGCGGTGCTCGAACCGGTGCGCGACTACAAGGCGCGCCACGCCTCGACCATGCTTACCTTCGATGCCGTGGTGCAGGCGGTCGACCAGATCGAGGCCAAGCGGGCTAAGCAGGCGGCAGAGTAATTTTCTCTGTCATTCCGGGGCGCGGCCGAAGGCCGCGAACCCGGAATCCATAATCCAGTCTGTGAATATGGATTCCGGGCTCGCTCGCTTCGCTCGCGCCCCGGAATGACGAAGGGATTACTGCGCCGCCGCCAGGCCGCCGATCTTGCGCACCGTCAATTCGGCCCGATCGCCGGCAGCCTTACCGCAACTCGCCGCCAACCGCGGCAGATTCTGCTGCGCGCCGGTATTGCCGAGGCGGATCGTCGTGACCTGCCCCTCGCTTCGGGTCTCGATCACCACCGAGTGGTTGCCGACGGCGGCGAAGCCGTCGATCAGCGCGGCCGGAATCGTTCCGGCGGCGCGGCTGACGAGTTCGTCCGGCGTGCCGCGGCGCTCGGAGAATTCCAACTTAAACGGCGCCTGCTTATCGCCCAGCCGCAGCGTGACCGCGGAGAGCCTGTTGGGCAGCGCGGCGTGGTCGCCGCCATAGCGGCGTTCGTCATAGCTTATGTTGAAACTACCGGCGCCGCCGCAGGACAGCATGAGATCGAAGCTGCCGATGGTATCGCCCTCGACGGTGAGCGGATGACGCCGCGCCAAGGTTGCCACTCCGGCGCGATCGATCACGGCCCAACGCTTCTCGCTGATCGGGCTTGCGCTCATTCGCGCGCCATCGGTCATGCGCGGAGTAGGCTGCGACATCGCCGGTCGCGATGCGGCAACGGCGGGAGCCGCTGGCCCGTCGATTTCCTCGGTCGCCAGCCGCGCGCGGCGCATTTCATCGCGCGTCAAGGCATGCATCGGCTCCCATGGCGGAATCCGCAATGCCAGATCGAGCAGATCGATGGTGGCGCCCATGTCGGCGGTGTATTGCGCGAGCTTGCCGATGTCGCGCTGCACCAGCACGAGGTCCTCGGCCGAATAGTTCGCCGCGGTCGGGTCGTCGCGGCGGTCGCCCAGCCAAATCTGATGCACCAGCACGCGCGCTTCCCGCGGCACGGTGCGCTGCACGCCGCCGAGCAGAACGAAGGCGCACATCGACTCGCAATCGGCGCGCGGCGACAGCGCTGCGCGTTGCGGCCCTTGCTCTGCCGGCGACTCGAGATCGACCGTGCGGCCGATCGTGGCGGCAAGCCCGCGGCGGCGTATTTCGCGTCCGAGCGCAATGGCGCCATGCACCGAGCCACCGTCGGAATCGAGCACGACCGTGGCGCCGGTCAGATCGCGACCGCGCGCGAACGAGATAAAGTCACGCGCGGTGTCGGCGGTGATGGCGCCGGCGGCCGAGATCAGTGTCTTACAGGTTGCGCCGCAGACATCGGCCGGCCCTTGCAGGCGCAAAGCGAAGCGCATCGGCAGCGTGCGTTCGGACGCATGCGCCGTCGCCGGCAACAGAAGAGCTGACGCTAAAGCAAGCGTACCGGCGACGCCAAGGAAGCGAAGCATTCTTCCCCCTTCAAAACCGCCGAGCCAATTCCTGGCGTGGTGATCCACACTTCTAATTGAGCTTCGGCGGCAAATAACCCCCGGATTTTTGCGTATGTCATTATTATACGCATGAGGTTTTTAATGATCGGTTAGATTCGCGTCTAGTGTAAAATAGTCGCTCTCTGCTTTCGTTTTTGTTCAAAACGTGAGCAAGTTCCATGCGATGGAACTCGTGATGGAACTTTCACACTTCCGATGTCGCCGGTGAATCAACAGCGCGTAACACCTTGCGGATTTGCGCGCCTGCCGCGCCTGCTCGGGCGCGCTTTGGTGACGGCTTATCGTTACACGCTGTCGCCGCTGATCGGCCCGCGTTGCCGCCATCTACCGAGCTGCGCGGAATATGCCGAGGAGTCGATCGAGCGCTTCGGACTCTGGGCGGGCGGCTGGATGGCGCTGGCGCGCATTCTGCGCTGCCATCCGTTGGGAACCGCGGGGCTCGATTTCGTGCCGGCCAATGTTCCCGAGCATGCGCATTGGTTTCTGCCCTGGCGCTACGGGCGCTGGCGCGGCACCAACGAGACGCCACCGCGATGAGCAAGCGCGCCAATAAAATACTCATGGCGGCGATCATGCTCAGCGCGCGGCTTGCGCAGCTACGGCTCTTACCTGTTGCTGCGCTCCGCCCACGATGTGGGCCGCCCGCAAGTAAGTAGCCTGCGCTGGCAATGGGCGGCGGCGGTCGCGGTCATCGCTTCGTTCGCCGGCGATATCATCGCCTACGGTATCGGCCGCGCCGTGAGCGAGAATTTCCCGCGCGCGCTCACCTCCTCGCTGAGTTCGATCGTCAGCCTGCTCGCCGGCGTCGGCCGCTATGGCTTCGCGCGCTTCATGAGCTTCGCAGCTGTCGGCCGGCTGATCTGGACCTCGGCTATGGCGTCGGCAGCAACATCGAGGCGGCCAGCCAGTTCCTCGGCAATATGAGCGGCCCGCTGATATCGCTCGGCGTGCTGGTGGTGGCGGGCGCCTACCGGGCCGGGATGATGCAGCCGGACGCCGGCCGACGGTTGCGCCGACGAAGGGCTGCCCTGCGCCTAAACCGGGTGGACAGGGCGACGGCCATCGCCTCTAGTCGGCGACCCTCGTCCCGCCAAGGCTGCCGATGCCCGCCACCTCATTGACCATGGATCGCCAGACCTGGCTGCTGCTGCTGTTGTTGTCGGTGCTGTGGGGCGCGTCGTTCTTTTTCGGCAGCGTGGCGTTGCGCGAGTTGCCGCCGACGACAGTCGTATTTGTGCGGGTGGCCCTGGCCGCGGCCTTGCTGTTTCCTTTGTTCAAGATGCAGGGCGGCACTTTGCCGACCAGCCCTGCCGGCTGGCTGCCGTTTTTCGTCATGGGGCTATTGAACAACATCATTCCATTCTCGCTCACGCTGGCCGGCCAACTGCTGATTTCGAGCGGCCTGGCCTCGGTGCTGAACGCGACCACGCCGTTGTTCACCGTGTTGCTGCTGGCGGGCTTCGGCGACGAGCGGCTAATCGCACGCCGCGTCGTCGGCGTGCTCATCGGCCTGATCGGCGTGATCGTGCTGCGCGAACCGAGCGTCGTCCGGTCCGGAAGCGAGACCTTCGGCATGTTGCTCTGTCTCGGCGCCGCCCTGAGCTACGGTTTTTCCGGCCTGTGGGGGCGACGCAAGTTGCACGGCGTGGCGCCGCTCACCTCGGCGACCTGTCAACTCATTACCTCAGGCATCGCCATGGCGTTCATCGCCGCGGCGATCGACCGGCCGTGGCAATTGCCGATGCCGGGCGCCGTCACCTGGGCGGCGCTGATCGGGGTTGCCGCGCTCTCCACCTCGCTCGCCTATGTCGTGTTCTACCGCATCCTGGCGCGCTCGGGCGCGACCAATGTGATGCTGGTGACGCTGCTTATCCCGGTCACGGCCATCCTGCTCGGCGTTACGGTGCTGGGCGAGCCGCTGTCGGCGCGCGAGATCGCCGGCGCCCTGGTCATCGCCAGCGCGCTCATCGTGATCGATGGGCGGGCGCTGCGGTGGATTCGAAGGCCGGCACGCGCCTAGCCGCCAACACCATAGTTGCGCGAAATTTTTGCCCTGCTATATCCCTTGCGCAATCGAATCTGCTTACCCGCGCTCGTTCGCGGGAGTGAGCCACAGGAGACCACCATGGTCGCGCTGACCTTTCCCGACGGCGCACGCCGGGACTACCCCCAAGGCACCACGGGGCTCGATATCGCCAAGGGCATTTCGCCCTCGCTGGCCAAGCGCACCGTGGCCATGGCGCTCGACGGTGCGGCCGCCGATCTGGCAGACCCGATCGAGCGCGACGCCAAGATCGAATTCTTGACCCGCGACGACCCGCGCGCGCTCGAGCTGATCCGCCACGATGCCGCGCATATCATGGCGGAAGCGGTGCAGTCGCTGTGGCCGGGCACGCAGGTCACCATCGGCCCGGTGATCGAGAACGGTTTCTATTACGACTTCGCGCGCAACCAGCCGTTCACGCTGGAGGACCTGCCCGTCATCGAGAAGAAGATGAAGGAGATCGTCGCGCGCGACAGGCCCTTCACCAAGGAAGAATGGTCGCGCGAGCAGGCCAAGAAAGTGTTCGCCGACAAAGGCGAGAACTTCAAGGTCGAGCTGGTCGACGCCATTCCCGCCGACCAGAAGATCAA
>JACQDO010000146.1 GCA_016201085.1 Hyphomicrobiales bacterium
ATTGACCAGCACCTTGCGGGTGCCGGCGATGCCCTCGATGGTCTTCAGGATCACCGGCGGCAGCGCGGCGACAAAGCCCATCATGATGATGGTCAGGGCGTTGCGCCCGAAGATCACCAGGAACAGCGGATACATCAGCACGATCGGCGCCGACGCCATGGCGGCGACCCAGGTCTCGCAGGCCTGCTGCAACAGCTTGAAGCGATGCATCAGCACGCCGCCGGAAACGCCGAACACGGTGAGCATGACGCCGGCGGTGAGGCATTCGGACAGCGTGAGCAGGAAGCGATGGAATATGTCTTCCTCGACGATCACGCGGTAGAAGCTGCCGAATACTTCCGAAGGCGGCGGCATGATGAAACGGTTGATGACGCCGGACTGGATCAAGGCTTCCAGGATCAGAAAGAACAGCGCCAGTGCGCCGATGCCGACCGCCGCCGGCATATAGTCGCCGGAGCTTGCGCGCCGTGCCGGTGCCGCGGCCGCGCTCATGACGTTGCGCTCTGGTGATGCAGCACGTGCGATTCCTCGTCGCGCATGCCGCGGCTGGCTTCCTCGCGCAGATCGGCCCAGATTTTCGCCACGTAGCGGCCGAACGGCTCGCTGGTGACGACGTCGGAGGTGCGCGGGCGCGGCAGGTCGATATCGACCATGCGCTTCACTTTGCCGGGCCGGTAGGTCATCACCAGGATGCGGTCGGACATTTGGACGGCTTCAGTGATGTTGTGCGTAATCAGCAGCGTGGTCTGCTTCAGTTGTTGCTGGATCTGCAGCACCTTGTCGCCGAGCAGCAGCCGGGTCTGCTCGTCGAGCGCGGCGAACGGCTCGTCCATCAGCAGGATTTTCGGCTCGGAGGCGAGCGTGCGGGCGAGCGACACGCGCTGGCGCATGCCGCCGGACAGCTCGCCGGGATAGCGGTTCTCGAAACCGTCGAGTCCGACCAGCGCGATGAAATGGCGCGCGCGCTCGATGCGCTTGGCCTTCGGCATGCCGACTATTTCGAGCGGGAAGGCGACATTGTCGACCACCGTGCGCCAGGGAAAGGTGGATTCCTCCTGGAACACCATGCCGATCGACTTGTGCGGGCCGTTGATGGTTTCGCCGGCGACGCTGACCACGCCCTGGTGATGGCTGAGCAGGCCGCCGATGACGTTGAACAAAGTCGACTTGCCGCAGCCGGAGGGCCCGATCACCGAGAGGAATTCGCCGGGCTTGACCTTGAAGGAGACGTCGTCGACCGCGATCACCGGGCCTTCGGCGGTCTCGAAACGCACGCCGATATCGTCGGCCACCAGGATGGCGTCGTCTTGTGATGTGTTTGGTGCTGCCATCGTCGGCTTACTTTCGTGTCATTTGCGCGGTCATCGCGGCAGTGTAGCCCGGTTCCACCCGCACATCGACGACCGCCACGTGCCCGGCATCGACCGCGGCAATCGCCTTGGCAAAGGTGGCATCGAGATCGCCGATTGCCGTCACCGGGCCGAAGCCTTGCGCCCCTTGCGCGCGCGCCAGGGCGGCGATGTCGATATCGGGCTCGCTGATGCGCTGGCCGATCCAGCGGTTCTCGACCGGGCGGTTGCGCACGCGCGCCACGCGCTCCTGGTGCAGCTCGTCGTTGAAGAACGAGCGGTTGTTGGCGACCACGAACAGCAGCGGGATTTTGTAATGCGCCGCCGTCCACAGCGCGGTGCAGCCCATCATGAAATCGCCGTCGCCGCAGACCGCGACCGGCAGCCGGCCGCTGCCTTTGAGCGCCAGCGCCGCGCCGACCGAAATGCCCGGTCCGCCGCCGACGCCGCCGCCGCCGTCGGAGCCGAGATAATCGAGCGGATGTTTGAATGCCCAGGCGGCGCCGTTCCACGACAGCGAGACGTGGGTGAGGGAGGTCGGCCGGTCGCCGACGGCGCGTCGCAAGGCCTCGGCCAGATGATCGACGGTGAGCTTGTCGCCGGCCGGTGTGGGAAATTCCTCGGTCTGCGCGGCGACTGCGCGCGGCCCGCCGGGCCCGAGCGCTTCGAGCAGCGCCGGCACCGCTTCATGCGGCTCGCAGGCGAGGAAGGCGTCGACCGGCGGCAGGCCCTGATAGTCCATGCTCCAGCCGTTATGTAGGCGATGATCGACCGACACCTGCACCACCTTGGCCGTAATCGTGCCGCCGACCTGCTTGAAGGTGCCCGCCACATCGATCCAGTCGAGGCTGAGAATGACGTCGGCGGCGCGGATGGCGTCGGCGGCTTCCGAGGTGGTCGCGATGGTGCCGGGGCTGCCTGCATGCAATGCGTGATGGGTGGGGAAGGCGGCGCCGGTCTTGAGATCGGTCACCACGCGCGCGTTCAGGCGCTCGGCCAGCGCAATGCGCGCGTTCCAGGCATTGAGATCGCGCGACACGCGGCCGGCCAGAATCACCGGCTGCTTGGCGTTGCGCAGTAGCGCGGCCGCAGCCTTCACGCTATCTGCCGGCGGCGCGCTCGCCATCGGCGGCATGAAGCGCGCGCTGTTGATCGACGTCACCGGCTCCGGCAGCTTCATATCCTGCATCTCGGCATCGAGATTGATGTAAGTCGGTCCGCGCGGCTCGGTATTGGCGATCCAGCCGGCGCGCAGCACCGCTTCGCGCGCGGCGACGGGGGAGGCCGGCTGGTCGTCCCATTTGGTATAGCCGCGCACCAGCGCGCCCTGGTCGCGCGCGGTGTGGATCCAGTCGATCCATGGCAGCCGCTTGGTGGCGTCGACCGGCCCGGTGGCGCCCAGAACCACCATCGGCATGCGGTCGCACCAGGCATTGAAGAACGCCATGGTGGCGTGCATCAGCCCGACGTTGGAATGCACCGCCGCCGCCATCGCCTTGCCGGTGACCTTGGCATAGCCATGCGCGATGGCGACCGCGCTTTCCTCGTGCAGGCAGAGCAGCATCTGCGGCCGCTCGTTGCCGAGGTAATTCACCAGACTGTCGTGCAGGCCGCGATAGCTGGCGCCCGGATTGAGCGCGATATAGGGGATGTCGAGCGCGCGCAGCGCGTCGGCCACCACGTCGCTGCCGAAAGAGGCGGCGTTGACGCCGGCAGATTTGGGACGATCGAGCGCGGCGATATCGGCGGCGGCGCGCGCGGCGGCGGGGGCTGGCTTTTGCACTGACATGCGATCGACGCCGTCGAAGCCCGCGCGACCGTTGCGGTCGCAGGCCCCTGCCGGCAGGCGTTCTCCTCCGAATGTGCGCGTGTTTTTCCACGCTTGATAGTGTTGTCGCACACTATAGACTTTGACATTAGCTCTTATAAGCCGCTAAATGCGCAATCTATTGTTGCATATTACACAACAATAACGAGGGCGCTTGGACCGTTTCCGCACCATGGAGAGTTTCGTGCGCGTGGTGCGCGCCGGCTCCTTCACCATCGCCGCCAGCCAGCTCGGCCTGTCGCGTGCGTTGGTGTCGCGCCATGTCGGTGAGCTGGAAGGCCGGCTGGGCGCGCGCCTGCTCAACCGCTCCACTCGCTCGCTGAGCCTGACCGAGGAAGGTGCCGCCTATCTCGAATTCTGCGAGCGCGTGTTCCGCGACATCGAGAGCAACGAACGTGCCATTTTGCGCACGCGCGCGGAGCCGGTCGGCACGCTCAAAGTGCTGGCGCCGAAATCCTTCGGCACCATTCATCTGTCCGACGCCGTCATCGCCTTCGCCAAGGCGCAGCCGCGCCTGCGCGTGTCGCTGGTGCTGGAGAACACACCGTACCGCGGCTCCTACGATTTCGGCGAGCGCGGTCTCGATTTGGTGCTGTGCTTCTCCACCATGCGCAGCGCCTCGGTGGTCGAGCAGGAGATCGGCACGCTGGAATGGGTGCTGTGCGCTTCGCCCGATTATCTGGCGCGCGCCGGCCGGCCGCAGAGCCCGTCCGATCTCGGCGAACATTCCTGTTTGGTGCATGTCGACGTCATGCCCAATGACAGTGTCTGGCGCTTCGAGGGACCGACCCAGCCTTCGCTCGCTTCGCAAGCTACGGCGGGTTTAAGTCCGCCGAAGCGCAGAGCGCGAAGGCGGAAGGGGTCGGTCGCGGTGAAAGTGCGCGGCGCCTTCTTCTCCAATGCCGCTTTGACGCTGGCCAAGGCCGCCGCCGCGGGCCTCGGTGTGACGCTGGTGCCGCGTTACGCGGTGGCCGACGATCTTGCCGCCGGCACGCTGGTCAATGTGCTGCCGCGCTATCGCGCGGCATCCCGTACGCTGCTCGCGGTCTATCCGGCGGCGCCGACTATCCCGCGCAAGGTGCAGGCTTTCGTCGATTTCTTGAAATTATGGATGGCCGAGCACGACATCGGCCGCCGCAAGCCGCGCGTGGCGGCGGAGTAGGGTGCCCACCACCCACACCGTTCCGTTCACGGATTGACGCCGAGCGCCTTCAACTCCGCTTTGGCGGCTTGCCATTCCTTCGCGCGCTTGGAGCAATCGCTGGCCGCCTGCTTGAACAGCCGCACGGCCTCTTCTTTCGCGTTCTGTCGCATGGCCCAGGCGCCGCTAAAGAAATACACCTGACAGGTTTGATCCTTCTTCGTCCGCCCGGTCTGCTCTTCGACCGCCGCCAGCGCCGCCGCGGTCGTGTATTGCCCAAGATAAAGTTTGATGATGGGCGCGGGCCATTGTTTCATATCGACCTGCTTCGCGCTTTCCGCCAAGCGGCTGGGCAGATTGTTGCGATGGTTGACGATATCGAGCCACAATGCATTCATGCCGTCATTCGGGTCCAGTTCGATCGCCTGATTGATGTCGACAACGGCCTTGGCGCCGTTTCCGCTATAGAGGTGGAATATCCCGCGATAGCGGAAAGCCCAGTCGGCCTTGGCGTTGAGCCGGACCGCTTCGTTGTAGTCGGCGAGCGCGTGTTCGTTGTCGTCTTTGGCGAAGTAGGCATCGCCGCGGTCGACAAAATACGTGGGCCGGTTTGCGTTGATGCGGATCGCCTCGCTGTAGTCGGCAATAGCCCGTTCGAAGTCGCCCTTCTCCACATAGGCATCGGCGCGATTGTCGTAAGCGTTGGCGTATTTCGGACTGTTTTTGACAGCCGCGCTATAGGATTCGATCGCCCGGTCGAGGTCTTCCTTGTTCAGATATGCGAGGCCGCGATTGTTGTGGGCGAGGGCGTTCTGTGGGTTGATGCCGATCGCCTGATCGTAGTCCGCAATGGCGCGGTCGTAGTCCTTTTTGGCGCTATAGGCGTTGCCGCGATTGTCGTAGGCTGCGCCGTATTTCGGATCGAGCTTGATCGCTTCGCTATAGTCGGCGATGGCGCGGTCGTAATCCTTCTTGTTATAGTAAGCGAGGCCGCGATCGTTGTAATGAGAGGGATCTTTTGGATCCAGCCGGATCGCCTCGCCGTAATCGGCAATCGCGCGATCGTAGTCCTTCTTGATTTTGTACAGGTCGCCACGGTTGTCATAGGCAGAGGCATCCCGTGGGTCGATCTTGATGGCCTCGCTGTAATCGGCGATGGCGCGGTCGTAATCCTTCTTGATCTGGTAAACGCTGCCGCGTTCGGCGTAGTAAGAGGCCTTGTTCGGGTTCAACCGGATTGCCGTGCCGTACTCGGCGAGCGCGCGGTCGTAGTCCTTTTTCTCGGAGTGCACCAAGCCGCGGTTGAAATAGGCGGATGCGTTTTGCGGGTTGAGATTGATCGCAATGCCGTAATCCGCGACGGCGCGATCGTAATCTTTTTTGTTGAAGTAGGCGTTGCCGCGATTGAAGAAAACGTCGCTCTCTTTGTAATCGTAGCGGATCGCGTCGCTGTATTCGGCAATCGCGCGATCATGGTCGGACTTGTTGGCGTAGGCGAGGCCGCGATTGAAATAGGCAATGGCATATTTCGGATTGATCCGGATGGCCCGGTCGTAATCCTCGATGGCGCGGTCGTAGTTTTTTCGGACCGCGAATATCAGGCCGCGATTGCTGTAGGTGGTGGACTGCTCGGGATCGAGTCGCAGCGCCTCGTTATAGTCGCTAAGCGCGCGATCGTAATCTTCCTTGTCGTAATAAGCGAGGCCGCGATTGGCGTAAGCAAGCGCGTAGCGGGAATCGTAGCGCAGCGTCGCGTTGTAGTCGGAGATGGCTTGATCGTAATCCTTCTTGTCGTAATAGGCGAGGCCGCGATTGTAGTAAGCGAGCTTGTCGGGGCTGATCCTGATGGCCGCGTTGTAGTCGGAGATGGCGCGGTCCTTGTCGCCCTTGAGGTTATAAACATTGCCGCGCGCGACGTAGGCGGATGCATATTTGGGGTCGAGCCGCAACGCCTCGTTGTAGTCGGACAAGCCGCGCTCGAGCTGCCCGCTGTTTTTATAGGCGAGGCCGCGGTTATGGAAGGCGATCACGCTGCGCGGAGTGAGCCGCAGCGCTTCGCTATAATCCGAGATGGCGCGCTCGTACTCCTTCCTTGCATAATAGATCAGGCCGCGGTTGATGAAGGCGATGGAACGGTTGCCGGTTGTCTCGCGACCGGACTGGATCAGCGTCGTGCAGTTTCTGATCTGCAAATCCCAATCGAGATTCAAATCGCCCGTGCAATTGCGCCATTGCGGCGCCAACTGAGCGTTCGCAACGCTGATCGTCGCGGCCAGCGCCATAGCGCTTGCGATCACCCTTGCGGATTTTGTCATTTGTCCTCCCCTTCGGGTTGAGCCCCGATTGGGTAAAAAATGACACAAGTCCCGGGCGATGTCAGCCACATCTCACCGCGCGACCACCAAGGCGGACATGGTTAGGTTGTGCGCGGCCTGGCTTTGCAATCGGCCGTCTGCGGGCGCGGGTGGCGGCGGAACAGGGCGCTATTGCGGCTGTATCCCAGCGTCCTTGATGACGGCGGTCCAGCGCGCGAGGTCGGCTTTTATGAATGCGCCGAACTCGGCCGGCTCGTTGGCAACGGGTGCCATGCCCTGCTGGCTGAACATCTCGACCACGTCGGGGGCAGCAACCGCTTTGGCGACTTCGTCGCGCAATTTCTTGGCGATGGCGGCCGGTGTGTTCGGTGGCGCCAGCAGGCCGAAATAATTGGAGATGGTGAAATCCTTGTAGCCGGATTCCACAATTGTCGGTACGTCGGGCAGCGCCGGAGAGCGCTTGGCACCGGTGACCGCCAATCCCACGACCTTGCCGGATTTTACCTGTTCGACTTGCACCGGCATGGCATCGAACATCGCGTCGATATGATCGCCGAGCAGGTCGTTGAGCGCGGCGGCGGCGCCTTTATAGGGCACGTTGACGATCGCGATGCCGGCGTTCAGGCGCAGCATTTCAGCGGCCAGGAACAGCGAGCCGCCCACGCCGCCGCCCGAGCCGAACGTCAGCTTGCCCGGGTTCTTCTTGCCGTGGACGACCAGGTCGCCGACGGTCTTGACGTTGAGGCTTTTGCGCGCCACCAGAATGAACGGCCCTTCCGACACTTCCGTCACCGGCGTGAACTCACGAATGTCGAACGGATAATTCTTGTGCGCGGGCTGCGTCACGAGCGCGCCCGCCGAAATCATGAACAGCGTTCGCCCGTCCGGCGGGGCGTTCATGAGTTCTCGATAGGCCAGTTCGAAGGCGCCGCCCGGCTTGTTCTCGACATAGACATTGGTTTGCAGGCTGGCCGAGAGCTTCTGGGCGATCAAGCGCGCCGTGATATCGGTGGCGCCGCCGGCCACCAGGCCGACGATGATGCGGATCGGCTTGCCGGAAAAATCCTGCGCGCGCACCGGCTGCGCCGACATCAGCGCCATGCATGTCAACAGCATGGCAAATATTGCCGCCCGCCTGGGATGATGCATCGGCCCCTCCCGCTGCCGGAAAGTTTGACCCGGATCGCGGGGAGGGACAAGCCACCCCAGGCTTAAAGAGCGGCCGTTGGCGAGTTTTATTGGGTGCGCGCCCCATGACGCGGCAATCAGCCGCCTTGCCTTAGCCGCGCCAGCACCTTCAGCCCGGCATAGCCGTCGGCCGGTTCCATGTTGACCTTCTTCTGATAGGCGAGGATCGCTTTGATCGTGTCGGTGCCGCTGCGGCCGTCGATGCCGTCGACCTTGTAGCCGAGATCTTTCAGCCGGCGCTGGATTTCCATGACCTCTTTCACGGTCGGCGTACGCTCGCCGCCGGGAAACTGCTGGCGGAAGGGCGGGTCGCCGCGCACCAGATCGCCGAGATGCACCAGCGCCAGCGCGTAATTGGTCGAGGGATTGTAGGAATACACCGCACGGAAATTCTGCCCGATGAGGAAGGCCGGCCCGCCGGACACCGGCAGCCACAGTTTCACCATGTCGTTGGGCCGCGCGAACGCCGCGCCGTCGGCGCGCTTGACGCCGAGCTCATGCCATTTGGCGTAAGGGCGCATGGTCCGGTTATTGGCAAGCCGCACTTGGTGCGCCGAAAGCTTGACCTCGCAGCCCCAGGCTTCGCCGCGCCGCCATTTGCCGCGCTCGGCCAGATAGCGCGCAGTGCCGGCCAGCGAATCGTCCGGCTTGCCGAACGGCGAGATGCGGCCGTCGCGGTCGTAGTCGACGCCCATGCGCAGCCACACCTCCGGCATCCATTGCGTATGGCCCATGGCGCCGGCCCAGGAGCCGATCATGTCGCGGGGCTCGCCCCAGCCGCGCTCGACGATGGTCAGCGCGTTGAGCAGC
>JACQDO010000137.1 GCA_016201085.1 Hyphomicrobiales bacterium
CGTCATCGATTCGACGCCGCCGGCGATGGCAAAATCGATCTCGCCGGCGCGGATGGCGCGCGCGGCGCTGCCGACCGCATCGAGCCCCGAGGCGCACAGCCGGTTGAGCGTCACCCCCGGCACGTCGGCGGGCAGGCCCGCCAGCAACAGCGCCATGCGCGCGACGTTGCGATTGTCCTCGCCGGCCTGGTTGGCGCAGCCGTAGAACACCTCGTCAAGTCTGCTCCAATCGACCTTGGCATTGCGCGCCATCAGCGCCTTGATCGGCACGGCGGCGAGATCGTCGGTGCGCACCTTGGCCAGCGAACCGCCATAGCGCCCGATCGGCGTACGCACCGCATCGCACAGAAATACGTCACGGGTTGTCATCACGCCGCCTCCGAATGTGCACGGTTGGTGCGCGCATGCAGTTCGCGCAGTACCTCGAGTTCGCGGGCCGTCGGCGGCGGCGTCTCCGCCACCTGGGCTGCAAATTTGACCGGCCAGCCGGTGTTGTCCTGCACCTGCGCGCGCGTCACGCCGGGATGCAAGGAGACGACTGTCATCTCCTTCGTCTCAGGATCGGGTTCGAACAGCGCCAGATCGGTGATCAACTTGGTCGGGCCCTTGGTTTTGACGCCGAGCCTGGCGCGACTGTCGCCGCCCGCGACATGACCGATCGAGGTGACGAAGTCGAGTCTGTCGACGAAGCTGCGCTTGCCCTGCGCCATGATGATGAAAATCTCGCCGCAGGAGGTGGCGATCTCCGGCGCGCCGCCACCGCCGGGCAGCCGCACCTTCGGCTTGTCGTAGGGGCCGACCACCGTGGTGTTGAGGTTGGCGAATTTGTCGATCTGCGCGCCTCCCAGGAAGCCGACCTTGATGCGGCTGCCCTGCAGCCAGTAGCGAAACATCTCCGGCACCGGCACGGTGGTGAGCGCGGTCTCGCACAGTTCGCCGTCGCCGATGGAGAGCGGCAGCACGTTCGGCTTGGTGGCGAGCGTGCCCGATTCGTAGATCAAAACGATATCGGGCGCGTGCGTGAGGCGGGCGAGATTGCAGGCGGCGGAGGGCTGGCCGATGCCGACGAAACATACGTCGTCGTTTCGAAGCGCGCGCGCCGCCGCGATCGTCATCATCTCGGTGGGTTTGTAGTCGGCCATGACGCCCCTCAATCCGCCGCCGCGCGGGTCTTACGCGTATATTGGGCGAAAGCCTCCGGCCCCTTTTCCAGCACGTTCGCTTTCATCCAGGCCAGGAACGTGTCGCGCTCGCGCGCGATGTCGTCCCATTTCTTGTAGAACGCGTTGTTGCGCGCGTAATAGCCCTGCGCGTAGGACGGAAAGGCGCCGCCCGGCACCGCCACTACATGTTGTATCGTCCAGTACGGCAGCACGACCGCGTTCAGGCTGCGCTCGGGCAGCTCGTCGACGATCTCTTCGACCGTCACCACCGAACGCTTGGAGGCGAGCACCGCCTCCTTCTGCACGCCGAGCACGCCTTCGATCATGACGTTGCCGGCTCTATCGGCGCGCTGGGCGTGGATCACCGCCACGTCGGGCCGGTGCGCCGGGATGGCGGCCAGTTCCTCGCCAGTGAACGGACAGGTCACGCGCTTGATCTTGGCATTCACCTTCGGCAGATCGCCACCGATATAGCCGCGGAAGATGGCGCAAGGCAGGCCGGCGGCGCCTGCCTCATAGGCATTGGCCATGGCGGCGTGCGAATGCTCTTCCAGTTCGAGCTTTTGCGGCCAGCCGTTCTCGACGGCGTCCCGCAGGCGATGCAGCGAGCCGACGCCCGGATTGCCGCCCCAGGAAAACACCAGCCGGCTGGCGCAGCCCATGCCGATGAGCTGGTCGTAGATCAGGTCCGGCGTCATGCGGATCAGGGTGAGCCCTTTGCGGCCCTGGCGGACGATCTCGTGGCCGGCGGCATGCGGTATCAGATGGGTGAAGCCCTCCAGCGCCAGCGTATCGCCGTCGCGAACGGCATCCGTGATGGCTTCGGACAGGGACGAAATGCGCGCCATGCGGGAGTGCTTCCAGGTTGCGGCCCGTATTTACGGCCGGTCAACGGCAGGGTCAAATGGGCTGCACATGTGCTAGATGCAGGGCCTTACCATGATTTCCGCCGCGCCGATTTTCACCATCTACGCCGAACTCGCACCCATGCTGCATTTCGGCCGCACGCCCTATGGCGAGCGCCGCGTCATCGGCATTCTCGGCGGTAGCGTGCGCGGACCCAAACTCAATGGCCGCGTGCTGCCGGGCGGCGCCGACTGGCAGATCCTGCGCGGCGACGGCGCCGCCGATATCCAGGCGCGCTACACCATCGAAACCGCCGCCGGCGCCCGCATCCTGGTGTCGAGCGACGGACTGCGGCACGGTCCGCCCGCGGTCATGGAGCGGCTGGCGCGTGGCGACAATGTCGATCCTTCGCTCTATTATTTCCGCACCGTGATGCGGTTCGAAACCGCCGACCCGTCGGTCGACTGGCTCAACCGGATTCTCGCCCTGGCGCGCGGGCAGCGCGAAGCCAACGCGGTGCGGCTGGATGTGTTTGAGGTGGAGTGATTGGCTGCTCAGCCGTATTCGTGCAGCGAATCGATGAGCTGCTTATGCCGCTTTGCTCCGAGCAGACGGATCAACTGCCGTTCATGCCGCTCGGCCAGGCTTTTGATCGTGGTCAGCGCATTTTCGCCGTCCGGGGTCAGATAAAGCGAATGCGATCGCGCATCACTACCATTGGCACGGCGGGTAACCCATTGGCGCCGCTCTAGTTCATGCAGCAGGCGGGCGAGCCGCGCCCGTTCGATGCCGAGCGTCTGACCGACCGCCGCCTGCGAGCGGCCCGGATTGGCCTCGATGATGAGCAGGACGGAATATTGCGCCGGTCGAATCTTCATCGGGGCCAATGTCTGGATGAAGTCCTGGAACACCCAGATCTGCAGGCGACGCAGAAAAAATCCAAGATGATGGTTGAGCTGCCCGAAGTCGAGCTTTTCCGCCCGCACCGGCGATGCCGCACTGCGGCGAAGCCCTGGCTTGGCCGTGCTTGCAACTGGTCGCCGACGCTTCATGGGGGTTCGCCCGGTTCGTTTCCGCCGCATTTCCTTAGCACAGCCAGCTTGACGCAGATTGTTGTCAATGACAACATTCTCCCGGCAATCCATAAACCGTCCTGCTGCCTAGGGAGGACCTCCATGCTGCAATCAACGAAATTGGCTGCGCTACTTGTTGCTCTGTCGCTAACGCCGGCTTTGGCCAAGATGAACGGCACACTGCGCATCGGCGTGCTCAACGACATGTCGAGCGTTTATGCCGACTTCCAGGGGCCGGGCTCCGTCGTCGCCGCCCAGCTCGCGGTCGAGGACTTCGCCAAGCAATCGAAACGCAAAATCGAGGTGATCTCGGCCGATCACCAAAACAAGCCCGATGTCGGCGCCGGCGTCGCGCGGCGCTGGCTCGACGTCGAAGGTGTCGACATGATCGTCGACATGCCGAACTCGGCGGTGGCGTTGGCGGTGGGCGATATCGTGCGAGACAAGAACAAGGTGGCGATCGGCTCGGGCGCCGGCACTTCGCTGCTCACCGGAGCGAAATGCTCGCCCAATTTCGTGCACTGGACCTACGATACCTGGGCCATGGGCCATACGCTGGCGCGCGGCGTTCTGGCGGGCGGCGGCAAGACCTGGTTCATCATCACGGCCGATTATGCCTTTGGACACGATCTCGAAAAGCAGGCGAGCGACGAGGTTCTGGCCAGCGGCGGAAAAATCATCGGCACCGTGCGCCATCCGCTAGGCGCTTCGGATTTTTCCTCCTTCCTGCTGCAAGCGCAGGCGTCCGGCGCGCAGGTCGTGGCGCTGGCGAATGCCGGCGGCGATACCACCAATTCCGTCAAGCAGGCGGCGGAATTCAAGATCGGCGCCAAGCAAAAAATCGTATCGCTGATCTTCGACCTGCAGAGCGTGCCCGCGCTTGGCCTCGACACCGCGCAGGGACTGGTCGCCAGCAATGCGTTCTATTGGGACCAGAACGACCAGACCCGCGCCTGGTCGCAACGCTTCCAGAGCCGGCATCC
>JACQDO010000138.1 GCA_016201085.1 Hyphomicrobiales bacterium
GGCGTTGAGGTGGCGCCGGGCGCGGTCGGAGAGTTGATCACGCGCGGTCCTTATACCATTCGCGGCTACTACAAATCCGAGGAGTATAATCGCCAAGCCTTCACCGCCGATGGGTTCTATCGCACCGGCGACATGGTTCGTCGGCATCCCACTGGCAATCTGGTGGTGGAGGGCCGCAGAAAGGATTTGATCAATCGCGGCGGTGAAAAAATAAGCGCCGAGGAAATCGAAAACCTCTTGCTCGGCCATGAGAACATTCACATGGCTGCGGTCGTAGCGATGCCAGACGCCGTCATGGGCGAGCGGAGCTGCGCCTTTGTGATCCTCAAGCCCGGCCGCTCGCTTACGCTCGGTCAGCTGACCGGTTTCCTGCAGGACAAACAAATCGCGAAATTCAAACTGCCTGAACGCCTGGAGATCGTCGATTCATTACCGCTCGCCGGAATGGGCAAGGTGTCCAAAAAAGATCTGCGGCAAACGATTGCCGCCAAGCTGAAGGTGGAGAAGAAACTCACCGAACCGACGGCATCGTAACGGATCGCATGCGCGCGTGCAGTGAAAAAGAAAAAGTTCCATCGATAATAAAAGTGAGGAGTGAACAAGTCATGTTTCGGCACGTGTTTCTCTACAAGGTGGCGGCCGGCGCTGATCCGAAAAAGACCGTCGAAATACTCAATGCACTGCCGGCAAAGGTGCCGGGGGTTCGCACGTGGACATTGGGCCAGCACCGGTCGCCTCCCGGAGCGTCGGCCGGCCGTTGGGACTACGGTTTGGTTTGTGACTTCGATACCTTCGACGGACTGCAGACATACTCCAGCCACCCGTCCCACGTGGAAGCAGTGAAGAAATTATTGCCGATGCTTTCAGCGCACGCTATCTGCGATTTTGAATTCGACCCGGCGAAACAGAACGTTTGAACGATGAGCGAGGTGCCGTCGCGGAGGTGGTTGGAATTGAGGTTGGCGTAGTCTCCGGGGTATTCAACCTCGAATCATCCGACGTTAGAGCGTCGGACTGGAGACCACGCCATGACGAACGTTACCACGAAGCTTGATTCCTTGCAGCCTGCAGCCGGGTCGGCTGTTCATCTTTTCGACGACTGGTTCGATCCAATCGAAGCCGGGGTTCGTGATCGGGCTCGGGAATTCATCGAAGAATTGATTCGCGGTGAGCTCGACGCGGCACTTGCACGCCCGCGCTATGGGCGAGGCCGTATGACTGGCGATGAAGAGGGCGCGGGCATTTCGGGCTACCGCCACGGTCACCGGACGCGCTCGCTGACCGGCACCTTCGGGAAGGCCGAGATTGCGGTGCTACGGGCACGGCTGGTAGTTCCGGACGGCAAGACCATCGAATGGAAAAGCCAGGCGCTACGGGCCTATCAGCGCCGCACGCTGGCCGCCGACGCGCTGATCGCCGGCAGCTACCTGGCCGGCACCAACACGCGCCGGGTGCGCCGGGCGCTTGCCGCCCTGTTCGGCGGTGCGGTCGGCAAGGACACGGTGAGCCGGGTCTGGCGCAAGGTAAAAAGCGACTGGGACGCCTGGAACACCCGCTCGCTGGCTGAGGAGCCGATCGTGCGCCTGATCCTCGACGGCACCGTGGTGCGCGTGCGGCTCGACCGCAAGGCGACCTCGATCTCGTTGCTCGTCGTTCTCGGCGTGCGCGCCGACGGCCAGAAGGTGCTGCTCGCGATCAAGAGCATGGGCGGCGAGAGCGCCGAGGCCTGGCGCACCGTCCTCGACGATCTCATCAAGCGCGGGCTGCGGCGGCCCGAGTTCCTCATCGTCGATGGCGCACCCGGGCTCGACAAGGCCATCGCCGCGGTCTGGGACGGCGTGCCGGTCCAGCGCTGCACGGTCCACAAGCACAGAAACCTGTTCGCCCACGCGCCCGAGCGTCTGCACGACGAGATCACCGCGGATTACAACGACATGATCTACGCGACGACGCGTGAGGAGATCGAAGCGCGCCGCAAGGCTTTCATCCGCAAATGGAGGCTCAAACACCGCGCCGTCGCCGACAGCCTGGAGGAAGCCGGCGACCGGCTCTTTACCTTCACCCGTCTGCCGCCGAGCCAGTGAGCGATCCCGCATGTCGCGCTCAGCTTCGGTTGCCGCGCCGATCGACTACATGCTCAGACGCTGGGACCGGTTTGCCCGCTTCATCGAAGACGGAAGAATCTGTCTCACCAATAATGCGGCGGAACGGGCGCTACGCGGATTTGCACTTGGAAGAAAGTCATGGTTATTCGCCGGCTCCGAGCGTGGCGCAGACCGGGCCGCGGCCATGACGACGCTGATCATGACCTGCTTATGCCGCGCGCGGCATAAGCAGGTTTATGCCGACTGCCGAACTATGCCGAGCGGGCTCGTTTTCCCCAGGATTCGTCATGACCGGTATTTAATCGGCTCGGCATAGTTTGTCCTGTGCCTCCGCTCTCAACAGCGGAGAACAGGATCATGATTGCAGAAGAGTACTTGGGCAGGAGCCGGCTGTTCCGGCGTTTGAAGAGTGGACCTCACGGGCAGCTTGTTGAACTCTACGCGGACCGTCTGGTCAAAGACGGGCTCGCACGCCATGGCACGTGGCGGTGCCTTAGCTTGATAGGCGATCTCTTGAGTTGGATCGCAAGAAGCCGCTCGAAGCTGACCAATCTCGATGAACGCATGGTGGAGCGGTACCTCCGGCACCGGGCGCGGAAGCAGTCGATCCAGCCGGGAGATCGGGCGGCGCTGAAGCGGTTCCTGTCTGTGCTGCGCGACGCGTGCATGATCGCGCCGGCAACGTTGCCGCCGATCTCGCCGCAGGACCAGATATTCGCGGAGTTCGCCGATTATCTGCACAGGGAGCGTGGGTTGGCGCCGAGGACCATCATTTCCCACCTCCCAGTCATTCGCCGCTTCCTGCGCGAGGTGTGCCCTGCCGGCGCCAGCGACCTCGGTAAGATCAGCCAAGAGGACATCACCCGCTACATCGAGCGCCACGCTCGGGATTGGAGCGCAGTTTACGGGAAGGTGATGTGCTGGTCGCTGCGTACATTTCTCCGATACCTCCATCATAGCGGATTGAACCCGCTCGCTCTGGCCGGCTGCGTGCCCTCGATCAGGCGATGGAGGCTCGCAAGCCTGCCGACCTATCTGTCCGCCGCGCAGGTTCAGAAGGTACTCGATCGTTGCGATCGCGCAACGGCGTTGGGGCGGCGAGATTACGCCATCCTCATGATGCTAGCCAAGCTTGGATTGCGAGCCAACGAGGTCGCGACCCTCACCCTGGATGATATCGACTGGCGATCCGGCGCGATGCTCGTTCGCGCCAAGGGGCGGCAGCGAGTGCGGATGCCGATGCCTCCAGACGTCGGCGCGGCCATCGTCGCCTACCTGCGTGATGGCCGCCCGACATCGTCGTGTCGCCGGCTGTTTCTGCGCACGCTGGCACCGAACGTCGGCTTTGCATCCGGTTGCGCGATTACGATGATCGCCAAGACCGCTCTGGAGCGCGCCGGCATCCGTGGCTACGCACACCAAGGGGCCCATATCTTCCGACACAGCCTTGCCACCGAGCTTCTCCGGTCCGGCGCGACCTTGTCAGAGATCGGTCAGTTGCTGCGACACGGGAGCCATGACACCACACGCATCTACGCGAAGGTGGATATCGAGGCGCTCCGGACATTGAGCCTGCCGTGGCTGGGAGGCGTCCAATGACCGATCTTCGATCCGCATTCGAGCGGTATCTGAGCATGCGCCAGGGGCTTGGATACAAGTACCAGCATCAGGCGCGACGGCTCGCCGCCTTCGTCTCGTTCATGGAGAAGCGCAATGCCACAACCATTACCACGAAGCTGGCTGTGGCCTGGGCGACATTGCCACCCGATCGGCACGCATCCTGGACGTTGCGATTGACCGACGTACGCGGCTTCGCGCGCCATGTGGCGAACATCGATCCGAAGACGGAGGTGCCGCCCGCCGGGATCTTGCCGCGCCTGAGGCGTGCCAAGCCTTATGTCTACAGCGATGCGGAGATTGATGCGTTGCTGGCGGCGGCGCTGGCCCTGCCGCCTGCCAACGGACTGCGGCGATGGACCTACCATTATCTGTTCGGGTTGATCGCGGTGACAGGCATGCGTCTGTCTGAGGCGATCGGGCTTCAGCGCAGCGACGTCGACCTCGACGACGGCGTGCTGACGGTTCGACAGAGCAAGTTCGGCAAGTCGCGCCTCGTGCCCTTGCATCGGACGACCCGCGAAGCTCTGCTCAGTTACACCGAACGGCGCGACGCTCATCTTGGATCGCGCTGCGGCCCACACTTCTTCGTAGCCGAGCGCGGCGGTCGATTGCTGCATCAGTATGTTCATCGTGTTTTCTGGCGCTTGTCCCGCGAGATCGGCCTGCGGCGCCCGGGCGATCACACCGGACCTCGCGTACACGATTTTCGGCATCGCTTCGCCATCCGGACGCTTCTCGGCTGGTATCGCGAGGGGATCGATGTCGAGCAGCAGCTCCCGGTGCTTTCCACCTACCTCGGTCACGCTTGCGTGCGCGACACCTATTGGTACCTCTCGGCCTGTCCGGAGTTGATGGAACAGGCGGCGCAGCGCCTCGATCGACGGTGGGAGGCCAAGCCATGAATCCAGCCTGCAACGTCGCCACGCTCATCGAGCATTACTTCACCGAGCGCCTCATGCGTCAGCGCAATGTCAGCGCCAACACGATCGCATCCTACAGGGACACGTTCCGGCTGCTGTTCACGTTTGCACAGGCGCGGCTCCGCAAGCCCCCATCGGCCCTGGCCCTCGACGATCTGGATGTGCCTTTCATCAGCGCATTCCTCGCTGATCTCGAAACTAAGCGGGGCGCCAGCGTTGGGACGCGCAACTTGCGCCTGACGGCGATTCGCTCCTTCTTCCGGTTCGCGTCGTTCGAGGAGCCGGCGCACAGCGCCCTTATCCAGCGAGTCCTCGCGATACCGAGCAAGCGCCACGACAAGCGTCAGGTGCATTTCCTGACGCGGCCCGAGATCGAGGCGGTCCTTGCCGCTACCGATCGCACGACATGGCTCGGACGCCGCGATCACACCTTGCTGCTACTCGCGGCCCAGACAGGCTTGCGCCTTTCCGAGCTGATCAACCTCGACAGGGATGCCATCCATCTCGGCGCCGGCGCGCATGTGCGATGCGTCGGCAAAGGGCGAAAGGAACGATGCACGCCGCTGACCTCGCTCGCGCGGAGCGTCCTCCAGGCATGGCTCAAGGAACCGGCGTGCCACGGCGCGAGCGCATTGTTCCCCAACGTGCACGGGGCCCGGCTCAGCGCCGACAGCGTCCAGTCGCTCCTGGCCAAGCACGTTCGCGTCGCCAGCAAGAGATATCCATCATTGGCGTCCAAGCGGGTGTCGCCGCACGTGCTGAGGCACAGCGCTGCGATGGAGCTGCTGCAAGCGGGCGTCGATTGCTCCGTGATCGCGCTGTGGCTCGGCCATGAGTCAATCGAAACGACGCAGACCTACCTGCATGCTCATCTCGCACTCAAGGAAGCAGCGCTGGCGAAGCTCAAGCCGTACGAGCGTGGCAGCCTTCCTTGAGGCGCTATAAGAAGCCAAACTATGCCGAGCGGAACTGGGCGATATCCGCGCAAGGGGCCCGAAAGTCCGCGCAAACGACGGTTGGTTCCAGAACCGCTCGGCATAGTTCGGCGGGCGGCATAAACGGCCAAGCTGAATGACGTTGATCCGCTCGCTTGGCTCGCCGACGTGCTCGCCTGCATCGCCGACATCCCGCAGGTGCGATTGCCGGAGTTGCTCCCCTGGAACTGGAAGCAGGTCAACGGACCGCGTAAATTGGCGGCATGACCGCCGATACCCTTTCGACGTGGCTTGGCTTTCTGACGTCGCCGGCAGCGCCAAAAGGTGCCATGTCGCCCATGGAGCTTGATGGATATCTCACCGGTATCGTCGTGTCGCCCGATCTGCTCCTTCCCAGCGACTGGCTCGATGGAATCTGGGGAGAGAATGAGCCTACCTTCGACGGTCTCGATCAGACGCAAACCATCATCGCCGCGGTGATGGACCACTACAATGCCATCATCGCCGCCCTTGATGCCGGCTTCAAACAAATTGAAGCGAAACAATCCGTGGACTATCGCCCACTGTTCTTGGCTGCCAGCGACAAGCCAAACCATGAGGTCGTGCGGACTTGGGCTCGCGGCTTCGGCAAGGCTATGGCACTTACACCTGAACGATGGAGCTCACTTGCCGAAAATGAACGTCTGCAACCACTTCTGACGCCGTTCATCGGCTTCCTGGATGTCAAGGACCCAAACTTCGAACCAGCCGACAACATCGACGAACTCCTCGACGAGGCCGCTACCGCTATCCCCCGTGCAACCATTATCCTGCGCAAGATCGCTCAGTTCAGAACTGAGCCCACCGCCCGCCGTCGCCGCAAAATCGGCCGCAACGATCCATGCCCCTGCGGTTCGGGTCTCAAGTACAAGCGATGCTGCGGTGCAGACCAAGCTCCTCCAAACTAACCGCGGCCCTCAGCGGATGGTTACCGTGTTGTCGGTCGACGGTAAATTGAAAACACGATTTGATTCATCCGATAAAGCCATGACCGCGGCCGTGGCACTCAAACAAAACTATCCGGTCGTTCAGATCGCGGTGTATGACGCGGCCGCGCGGAGCTATTCGCCGGTGGCGTTGCCGGAAAAATAGCTGGACCTGCTTCAACGCCGTGCTTGCGCAGCTTGCGGATCGCAAGCTCCATATCGGCGCCGTTGCGGTAAAACCTATTGAATGAATAGACGACGATCACGTCGAACGACTTATCCGGCGCGCAGGCCTCCTCCATCATCCGTTGAAATTCTGGACGACGATCATCAGTCGCGGTGGCCGCCTCGACATACTCGCCGACGACAATCAAATTGTTGGTGGCACAATAATTGGTGTCGATGTCGCGTTGCGACGGCAAGGATACGTCGTTAGCGGCCTGCCGGCCGGTGCTGACGCGCCGATACAATTTCGCGCGCTGGCGGTCAATCATCTCTGCTTGAGTTACTTTCCGGAAAACGTGTCTGCCCATGGTGCCGTTACCCGCTTCTACTCGTAGGCTCAATTGCGCCAGCTCTTTGGCTATGCTGTCAACAACCCGATCTACGCTTCCGAGGCCGCTTGGAGGTGTCGGCCAAGAGGTCTTTCAGGCTGCCGCCCAGCAGAATTTCCAGCGCGCGAAGTTCGCTTTCGGTGATCGGAATAGGCGCCGGTAGATCAAACACCACCCGCGCCCGAAGCCAATCGGCTCGGTCGGTTCGACGATCCTCTGGCCCATCCTCGCCGCGCCTGTTTCCGCGCCGGATGAGTCTCGCACCGGTCGTCGTGCATGGTGGCACGGGCTGCCGGCAAGCCTTGCGGTTTGGATTTCACTATTGATCCGTCCATAAGTAAGTACACCATCACGCTGCGTATTTAAGGGATGGCATTTGGTAGAACGCGCGGATTGTTTCCGGATCGTTTTGCAGGTGACGCATGGATGAACGGACTTTGGTTTTGAAATCGTTTTTGTCGGTGATCGCCATGCGTCCAACGGTGTCGGCTTTCAGGTGTTTCCAGACCAATTCATCGGGGTTGCGGTCGGGCGAATAGGGCGGAAGGTAAAACAGCCGCAGCTTTCCGTTCAGGCTTTCGACAAAGGCCTTGGTTTTCTTCGCGATGTGGGCGGGTCCCCGATCAACAACCAAAATGATGGGGCGCTTGGCCCTGTGATCAGGCGCTTCAGAAATTAGATGAACACCTCGGCGTTGACCCCACCTTTCTCCTTGATCATGAACCGCATATGACCTCGTGCGGTTATCGCTGAGATTAGGCTCATGCGATGGCGGGCGCCGGTCGTTTCCACAACTGGCGTTTTACCCCGCTTGCCCCCCCCGCGTGATGATCGGAGCGCATATGAGCAGCATCGCCGAAGAAAATCTCGGCTTTGACGCGCTGCGCAAGGGCTTTGATCTTTGGATATTCCTTCTTGAGCCATTGTTGCACCAGAGCCTCGTCGCGCTCTTGCGCGCGGTGCAAAGGCTTCTGGCAGGTGATGCCGAGTTGCGCCAGCAGCCGTCCGACCGAATTGGCACTCAACGTCACGCCAAACCTGGATTTGATCAGCGCCGCCACCATCCCCCGCGTCCACAATGCAAACGCGAACTTCAGTTGCAACGGATTCTTCTGCGTCACCACATCGCAAACCCATCGCAGGGCGCGGGCATCCAGTTTAGGAGGTCGCCCAAAAAGCGGCTTTGCCTTCAACGCTCCCCATCCACCACGCCGATACTGCGCCAACCATCCATACATCGTGCGGCGACTAATCCTAAACGATCACGCGACACTCTCGGGGCTTTCGCCAGCGTGTACGCTACGCACGGCACGCATGCGCATCGCTTCCAATGTCGCGTGATCCAGTTTCCGGGCATCGTCTCGTCTCATCCCGCCATCGAATCAACCCAAACGCTCCTCGTCAACAAAAATATGCATCTACTTATGGACGGATTAATACATTGTCGTTGCCCTAGTCAGGAGGCTGTCGCGATGTCCCTGCTGTGCCGCTCAAATCCGGACACGCCCACGTTCGTTCATGACGCAGTAAGATTAGCATTCCACGTGGCTCTATCGCCGAAGACCGGTCACCTCGTGTCACTTTTTGTGCGAGATGACCGGAATGAGAAGGTGGGAATCGTACTTGCCGCCGGTGTGGATCACATGGGTTCCCGCGTTAATTGTCCTGGGATGCCGGGCGAGCACGATCCAGCTGGCGTATTTGTAGAGGTCGCTTCCTTGCACGACGACGCGCAATCTCTCGCCGGCGGCAAAGCGGGTGCTGGAGGGCCAAATCTCGATTTCGACCGGCACAGCAACACCTGGTTTTAACTTCAGTTGTTGGCTATGCAGCAGCCACGGCTGTGGCGGTGTTGAGCGTTCCTGATCGAGCTCGCGGTGCGAAGCGCGCAACCAACCGAGTGCAACCGGGCCGTCCTCCAATGCGCTGAACGCCGCAAACGGCACATATTTGCCGTGGCGATCGAATTTCTGAATGGCGATGAAGAGGTCCATGTCGTCGGCGCCGACCGCCTCGACCCACAGCCGCAGCTTCATGTGACCGGTCAGTTCGGTCGTCTCGCGGAAAACATGATCAAATTGCGCTCGTTCTTCGCGGTAAGCTGCCGGACTGCGCGATTCATCGCCCGGCGCGTCATAGCGCGCCTGCGAAGCGGACCTGACCGGGGCGGTCTTCAATGACTCGCTGCGGGCGTCCAAATAGAGCTTTTTGTATTTTGTGCGCGCCAGCGGCCATTCGTTCTCATTGCGCGACTTGCCGACGTAGTAGCGATCGCGCGTCTCGATCCTGATCTTCGGCCATTTGGATATATCGTTATCGATCCCTTTGAGAAAACGATCGAAGAAGGTGCGCTGTTTCTCCACGCTGTCCGGCTGATGATAGTTCTCCCATTTTTTGCGCCCGTGCACGATGAGCCACTTGTCCTTGGAAGCGATGTGATTGAAGGCGTGCAGAGTCCCCCGCAGATGCAGGCCTTGGTCCGCCCAGCTTGCCACGACAAAAGCGGGCACATTGATCTTGCCAAAATCGGCGACTTTGGTCGCCCAATATGCATCGAATAGCGGATGCTCCTTTATCATCGCAGGCAAATCTTCCACCCGGTTCACCGAATAGGAGACGGATTTTTGCCAAATCGGCGTGAAGAAGGTCTCGGGAATGCCGCCATGGAAGGCGAATTCCCGGTACATGTCGCTCAAGCCTTCCCACGGATTGATGGCGGCAAGATGCGGCGGTTGTGTCGCCGCGATCAACCACTGAACGATGGCGAGGTAGGAGACGCCAGTCAGTCCGACCTTGCCGTTGCACCACTCCTGCACGCCCGCCCATTCGACGAGGTCGTACCCGTCGCGGCCTTCCTCATGCCCCCAATAAACGGCGTTGCCTTCCGACTGCCAGACGCCGCGCGGGTCGACATTGATGATCGCGTAGCCATGCGGCACCCAATAGAGTGGATCGGGTGACTCGAAATTCGTGTATTTCGAATACCACTCGCGTTTGACCCCGCCTTCCTTGAGGAAATACTCATACTGGAAGGGCCGGTGTTTGCCGTAGGAACTCCAGGCGATTAGCGCCGGAACTTTTCCTTTCCCCTCGGGACGAGTCACGTCGATATATATTTTGACGCCGTCGCGCATCGGCACGGCGACATCGTGCTCGATGAGCATGCCGTGCTCTCTCGTCGTCTTGTAGCCAAGGCCCGGATAACCGTGCTTGGTCGGAGGCACCCCCGCGCGGAAAAGTCGTTCGAACGCTTCCTTCGTCATCTGCAGTCCAACCCTTCCTGATTAACGCAAAGCCGTCCGGTCGAGTTTGCCCAGCACATTGCGCGGGAGGGCATCGACGAATTCGATGATCTTTGGCCGCCGGTAACGCGGCAGTTCGTGACTCTCCAAACAGTAACGGTCGACGTCGGCGGCGGTGAGTTCGGGACTGCGGCGAACGATCAGCGCCTTGACCGTCTGCCCCCATTTCTCGTCCGGCACGCCGAAGACAGCGACATCGGCGATGGTCGGATGTTTGCAAAGGAAAAACTCAACCTCCTGCGGGTAGATGTTCTCGCCACCGCTGATGATGAGATTGTCGACGCGATCGACCGGGAAAATATAGCCGTCGCTGTCGACCCGTACGATGTCGCGTGCATATTGCCAGCCATTGCGCGCCCGCAGCTTTTCGAGCGGCGTGCAGTAATATTCCGTAACGCTCTGTGGCCCGCGGTTGATGAGCTGACCTTCGCCCGGAATCGAGATAACGTGATCGGGTGCGGTCTCAATTCCCTCACTGGTCTTCACGACGCGCACTTCTTGAAAATAGCTCGGCTTGCCGATGCTTTCCCACTTTGCCTCCGGCTCCAGGCCGGTGTGACAGTTGGTGATGGCCGTGCAGCTCTCCGTCGTTCCATAGGTGTTGAGCACCTCGCAGCCAAGGCTATCGCGGACACGATGCAGCAACGTCTTGGGCAGCGGCGAGCCGCCGCTGCGCATGAGGCGCAGCGAAGATGTATCGAGATCGCTCAGTTGCCGTTTTGCTTCAGCCAACTGATGCATTTGCGTCGGTACCGCAAACGACTCGGTGACCTGGTGCTTCGCGATCAACCGTAAGGCTTTGTTTGCTTCGTATTCGCCGATCATGACTTGTGCGGCGCCAACAAATACATAGGCGACGAAGAAATTTGTCGCGGCACCGATCACGACCGGCGCCAGGCTCATACCGACGTGCCCCCGATCCAAGCCCATTTCGAGGCAGTATTGGATCGCGGTAAGAATCTGCGTCCCGTTGGTGAAAGCCGCGCCTTTCGGCCGCCCGGTGGTGCCCGACGTGTGAATGACGTTGCACAGGTCAAGCTCCGTGATGTCGACCCATGCCGGCTCGGTCGCCGGGAATTCTGCGCAATTTTCAAACCGTGATGCCCGGCGTGGAATCGGGTCGCCCACACCGATGAAGCGGCAGAAATCCGCGCTTTTCATGATCTCGGCGACTTTATCGGAATATACGGAATTGAAGAGGAGAACCTTGAGCTTCTCTTGCTGCACGGTGTACCCAAGAGCGCCTACCGACAACCGGTAGTTCATGCCCGAAGATACCGCTCCGAGTTTTTGACAGGCCAAGAAGCCAATCGCAAACTCCGCGCAGTTATTGAGAAGGAGGCCGACGGTGTCGCCTTTGCTCACCCCCTGATCGGTCAAGAAATTGGCAAAGCGGTTCACGGCCGCGTTGAGTTCGGCGAAAGTGTAGCTGCGCTCACTGCCAATAATCGCGGTTCTGTTGGGCCAGCGGTGGACGTTGCCGACAAAGCTGTCACGTAGCGTCCCAAGCATGCGCATCACCTCCGACATTTTCTCTTCAATCAGGCATCTACAACGTCGTCGCCGCGATCCCCGATTGTTCGGCGTGCAACTACATCCTATGCAGTTGCACGCCGTCTTCGCTTTCGCCTAGCGTTGGGCTTTTGGCAGACTGTACTTCCAGGCCTTATTCGCGACGTCGATCTCGATGAGATGCGAGCGAATATAACCGTCGCCGGTGTCCTTCATGGTTATGTCGTTGAGACCGCGCCAAGTCTTCAGAGCGTTCAGCGCGTTCGTTATTTCCGAACGTGCCTTCTCCACGTCGGTCGTCCCATCGATATGCTTTTCTTTCATGATGCCGACTAGCATCATCGCCGCATCGTAGGCGATCGTCGCGTTGGCCACGTTGGCGGGCTTGGCCAGGCTGGTCGTTGCCCCCGACAATTTGGCGTAGCGCACGGTAAACTCATCATGCCCTTTGATCTCCAGCGCCGATTCATTGGTGTTGAAGCCGATCGCGTACACGTTCTTGGCGCCGGCGCTCACAGTTTGCGGAAAATTGCCCGGCCAAATCAGCGCATTCACGAGGACTGGCACCTGCAGCCCTTGCGTATCGAGCTCCTTCAACAGCGCCAGAACGTTCGGTGGAAACGCGCTGAGGAAGATGGCGTCCGGCGCAAGCCCGCGGATCTTGATCGCGGTCGGTGAGAAGTCGGTCGTACGAGTGTCGAACCCGACCGTGTCCAGGAGCTGAAGGCCGTGCGCTTTCGCGGACTTCTGGAATTCATTGATGCCGGAGGCACCGGATGCCTCCTTCAGATCGCCGGCGACGACAATTTTCTTGACCTTGGGAAACTTCTTCACGAACTCGGCAACGCCCTCGGGAACCATCAAGTCATCCGGCGGATGCAGACGCAGCGCGTAGGGCTTTTTCGAAATACCAGGCTTCAAGGCGGTAAAGTTGAGCACCGGCGCTTTCAAAGAGTCGGCGAGCGGGGCCACACTTTCCCACGTCGTCCCGGAAATCGGCCCAAGCGAGGCCACCACCCCGTCCGCCACGTGGCGACGGAAAAGCAGCACTGCCTGATCCGCCCGCCCCTGGTCATCGTCGATAACCAGCTGGATCTGGCTCCCATTCACCCCACCGGCCTTGTTGACGTCGTCAATCGCCATCGTGATGCCGATCCGATACATTGTGCCGTTCGGGGTTTGAAACCCCGAAAGCGGCACGCTGACACCGATCTTGATTGGCGGCTTGTCGGCGGCAAATAATGTTGAGCTTGCGAGCGCACCCGTTAGCACCGCGCAGCCTGCGGCAAATCTGCGTCTATTCATCATAGCATTTCCCCCTTTGCTTAAGTGAACCCAAGATACTGATTGAACAGCTCGGTATCGTGAGCGAGCACGTCGGCCTCGCCCTGCCGGACGATCGCACCCTGCCGAAGCACGTAGCCGCGATTGGCGAAACGCAAGGCGGCATGGACGTTCTGTTCGACAAGTAAAATTGCCATTCCTCGCGCCTTGAAGCCGCGTAGGATACGGTAGGCCTCGCGCACCATCCGCGGCGACAACCCGAGCGAGGGTTCGTCGAGCAGCAAGATTTTCGGTGTGCTGATGATGGCGCGCGCCAAGGCCAGCATTTGCTGCTCGCCACCGGACAAGTTGCCCGCCGGCTGAGCCTGGCGCTCCTTGAGGCGAGGGAAATGCGCAAAAGCTTCCTCGACTGCGGCACCGAATGAACGTTTCGACGGATAGGTATCGAAGGCGAGTTGGAGATTCTCGAGCACGGTTTGCGTCGTGAGAATTCCGCGGTTTTCCGGCAGATGGATCACGCCTTGGCGCGCGAGCTTATGTGTCGGACTCCGGTCGGTGGGCACCCCATCGAGACGAATGGCGCCGCTCCATGGCAGCATGTTGCATATGGCGCGAAGCAGCGTCGTCTTACCCGCGCCGTTGGCGCCGACAACGGCCACGGTCTCGCCGGCGCGAACCTCAAGCGTGCATCCGCGCAATGCATTGATCGGACCGTAAGACACCTGCAGGTTTTCCACCGCGAGCACGGGTGTTTCAGTCATCGGGCCCATCCGTACCAAGGTAGGCCTCGATGACATTCGGTTGGGCCAGAACGTCGTTCGGGCGCCCTTCGGCGATCTTGCGGCCGGAATCCATGACCACCAGGCGATCCGCCAATTCGCGCATCATCGCGACGTCGTGCTCGATGATCACAATCGCTTCGACCATTTGGTGCGACGACCTTATCGTACCGGCTAGTTCCTCAGTTTCCTGTTCATTCATTCCGGCGGCCGGCTCGTCGAGAAACAGCAGCGATGGCTTTCCCGCCAGCGCACGCGCGATTTCGAGACGCCGCGCTTCGCCATAGGCCAGAGCGCCGGCCAGCCAATCGCGCTTGTCGGCGAGGTGAAACTGTTCGAGCAGCGCCAGCGCGGTTGTCACAAAGCTACTCTGATTGCGCGCAAGCACGGAGCGGAAAGGCTGCTCGACATGGTCTTTAGTCGCGACGAGAACATTTTCGAGGACGGTCATCCGCCGCAGCAACCGGATGTTCTGGTAGGTGCGGGCAATTCCAAGTCGGGCCAACGCGTAGCTCGGCAAATGGGTGATATCGCGGCCGCCAAAGTTGATTGTGCCCGTGTCCGGCCGATAGAATCCGGTAACGACATTGACGAAGACGGATTTTCCGGCGCCGTTCGGGCCCATGAGGCCGAGAATCTCACCGTGAATCACCTCGAGCGAAATCGATTCCAAGGCGGTGAGCCCGCGGAATGACTTGCTCAAGCCCTCGACTGCTAAAATCGATTGAGAAACCTCATCCATTTGCGCTCGGTGCTCTTTAGTCCGACTTCGCTACGTCCGATGTCGATATGGTCAAAGCCCTTTTTGTCCTCGCGGTGACGCTACGGAACGCCAACAACCCGTCGGGGCGGATGAGAAGCAGGCCGAGAATGATGACCCCGAATGCGGTCGGCCGCCAACTCTCAAGACCGCGCACAAACTCGGGAATGAGGGTCATGATCGCTGCACCGATCGGCGGCCCCCACATGTTGTTAGTGCCGCCGAGCACGGCGTAGAGCACGATGAACACCGAAAGTACGATGCCAAACTGGTCCGGCGTCACATGAATAAGGTAATGCGCATAGAAACTGCCCGCGACGGCGGCAAGAAAGGCGCCCACCCCGAAGCAGACCACCTTCACATAGACGGCGTTGATACCGAGTGAGGCCGCACTCAATTCATCTTCGCGCACGGCGTCGAGGATGCGTTGCAACGGCGATTTTGACAGAAGCCACAGCCCGCAGCCGACCAAGACGACGAGGGCAATGACATGCCACTGCGTCGTCCCCACCATGCCGCCGAAACCTTGGATGCCGCCGACGTAATCGATCGATTCAATGACCGCTTTAACTGACACGGCGACGCCGACGGTCACGAGCATCAGGTAAATTCCGCGGGTTCGCAAAGCCGGAAAACCGACCAGAACACCGATAGCACCGGCAACGATCCCGGCAATCGGCGCAGCGACCACAAGGGGCAGGCCGAATTTCACCGTCAGAACCCCTGACACATACGCGCCAATGGCCATGAAGCCACCGTTGGCGAATGATAGGCTGCCGGCCAGCAGGATGACGTACACGCTCCAAGCCAACACGATGTTCACGCCGACGAACACGACGTAATCCTGGATCATGCCCGCACTTCCTTCGACACCAGCGTGCCGAACAATCCGGCGGGCCGTACCAGCAAGATCGCGATCATGAACAACCAGACGAAGACATCGGCCAACTGGCCCAGGCCCCATTGGAAGGCGAGGGCTTCAAGAACGCCGATGAGCAGACCGCCGATCAACGCACCTCTGATATCCCCCATGCCACCGATCGCCATGATGGCCAGCGCCTTGAGGCCGAACGTGAAGCCGACATCGGTGCTGGCGTAGCCGGTGCGCACGGCCAGGGCGAGCCCAGCGAGCGCGGCCATCGCCGAGGCGATGAAGAAAACCTGCTGGTTCACGCGCGTGACGTTGATGCCGAACAGCGCGGCTTTCGTAGGTGACTCGGCTACCGCCCGAATTCTGCGTCCCAGACTCGTCTTCACGACCACCAGATAGAGGACGAGCATGAGAAGCAGTGAAATCGCCAGAATGGCGAGCCTGAGGACAACCATCTTCAGCCCGGCGATGCTGATGGTCGCCGTTTGCAAGGTTCCTGGCAGGGTCAAAGCCACCGGCTCGGCGCCCCAGACCTTCTGCGACAGATCGATGATCACCAGACCGATCGCAAACGAACTCAATGCGGCGGTGATATGAGCGTCAGCCGAGCGGAACTTGCGGAATCCGACGAACTCGACCAGCAGTCCTAAAAGTCCGGAGACGATCGCCGTGACCAAGATGGCGATGGGGAGGGATGCGCCGAGTGCGATGCTCGCAAGGCAAATGAATCCGCCGAGCATGAAGACCTCGCCATGAGCGAAATTCAACTTATCGAGCACTCCGAAGACGAGCGTATAGCCCTGCGCGATAAGCGCATACATGCTCCCAAGCACCACGCCATTAACGATCTGTTCAACGAGCATCCGACAAATCCTGAGGGTGCAGACGCTAAGCGGCGGAGCAGGTGCTCCGCCCTCGCTGGCGGAGCACGTGTACCGATTCACTCTGGGTAAATACCCCCCGAAAGGAACGTGTTCAGTACGTTGCCTTTCGTGATCGGCAAGAGCATATACGACGGGTAGTCCTCGTTGTGAAAAACCGTGACCCGGCTGACCGCGACTCGCGTGAGGCTTCCCGAACCGGCCAATTGGAACGGATTCTTCGGCTCATCGTCGACGCAGCGAATTCGCACCGCGATGCGTGAGCCTACCTTGAACAGCCTGCCGGTCGGCACCAGCTTGATGTCGAACTCGTAAATCTCACCAGGGCTTAGCGACTTCGGATTGGTGTGTTTATGAATAGGCTCCCAGGGCTTTGACTTTTGCAGGTCGAGTTCCCGGTGTGAGCCTTTCAGCCAGCCCTTGGTGACAAAATGCTCGTTGCCGTCGGCATCGATCTCCAACAGCGAAACGATCCAATGAATGTCAGTGTCTGTTGTCGATGCATAGAGCTTAAGTGCGAGCGGACCGCAGATTTCCGTATTCTCGACGAGCCGCGGGGTTGCGTATTGCAGCTTGCCACGCATCCACGGGGAGTCTTCGAATGAATTGCTTCCCTCATAACTCCAGTGTTCGTGCTCGCTCAGCAGCCCTTCTTCGTGCAGATAGAAGGGAATCCACTTCGTTTCCGGTAGCGGCCAGTCTTTGGCTTCTTTCCACTCTCCTGTTCCCGCGATGAATATCTGGATCGGTGGCTCATCCATGATCCCGGTATCAATACCTTTCACCCAGTAATCGAACCACCGGACCGCCTCATGTTGAAGCTGACCAACGGGTCGGTCGAGATAGATGTCGGGACCGAGGATCATTTTTTTCGGAACGTCGAGATATTCCCAACTGCGGAACGCCGCAGGCGTGTGGATTCCAAACATTCCCCAGCAGCCGCCGATAAACGCCGGAACTTTGATCTTGCTGTAATCGACCGTGCGCTCCTTCCAGAAATCGTCGTAAAGCGGATGCAGAGCGAGGTCGACAATGAATGGATTGACCCCCGCCTCAGGGTTTTTCAGGACGGCAACAAGCTCGGGAACGGCGTTGATATTGTCATCTTCCAGTAATCGAGCAACGGCCTCTCGATAGCTCGTTTCGCCCATGCGCTGTTTTGAGACGTTGGCAGGGCGGCACTTGCCGTAGGTGAGCGAGGTCGCGCTCCAGCCGACGGGCCATTTGTACGCAAACATCCCGCCGCGGTAAATGAAATCGCGATAGAAATCGGTTGATCCCCAGGGGCAGAAAATGGTTTTCAGGTGCGGCGGGTTGAGAGCTGCGACAAGCAATTGAATCCAGGCGAAATAAGAAACTCCGAACATGACGACGTTGCCGTCGCACCAAGGCTGGGCTGCCAGCCATTCGATAGTCTCATAAACGTCCTTAGTTTCTTGCGGACCAGAAAAATCCCACGTTCCTTCCGATTTTCCAGTCCCGCGCGCGTTGCAAACCACATGTGCATAGCCCCGCCGCGCAAAGAAGATGGGATCGCCGGACTCAAGCGATGCGTTCGTTCGTTCCTGTCCGGGGTTTTTCCACTGCGCCGTGGACAGAGCCGCGGGCTTGATCGGGCCGGTCTGACCGGTCGAATGATAACAATGAAAACCGAGAATAACGGGGACCTTTGTTGCGCCGCCCGGCTTCCATAGATCGGCGTTGAGCTTGATCCCGTCACTCATCGGGATCTTGATATCCTGCTCGGCAATAACCCCGTATTTCCGTTCGGATGTCTTCCACCGACGGCCGAACATAGCCCCTTTGTACTCCTCGAAGGCCATAGCCCCCTCCGATCGACGTTTCCTCGCTTATTTTGTTTTCCGTATTTTGGCCTTGCATTTAGATCATTGTCAAGACAACATTGTCATGACATCTATCTAGGCGACACATCCGGCAATTTGTGACCACCCCGCAGCGAGATTTTCATGGCGCGGCCGCGCTCGAACGACCCTAGCCTACACGTTCTCGAAAGCCTGATCACCTATCGACTGACGCGCATCGCCGATACGCTTGTGCGCGCGGCGAGCCAAGTCTATCGCGCGCAACATGGGGTAACGCTTACCGAATTGCGTCTCTTGGCGACTATCGGCAGACATCAGCCCCTGGCTGTCAACGAAGCGAGTCGATTGACCGGCATCGATAAAGCGTGGGTCAGCCGCTCATTGGCGGCTTTGGTCAAACGCAAGCTGGTGGTCCGCCGGCCGCATCCGTCCGACAGCCGAATTGTCCTTTTGGCGCTTACTCAG
>JACQDO010000139.1 GCA_016201085.1 Hyphomicrobiales bacterium
AATAGGCCGGCATGTTTGTCTCCTCGACTTTGATGCTAAGCAATATCCAAGACCGCGATGGTTGGCACAAGGCTTGTGCGCAGAACCGGACGCATGCCGGGCATGACAAAGGGCGTCAACTATGCCGCGTAAGATCGTCGACATCTCGGTGCCGCTGGAAAACGGCGTGGCCGCCGATCCGCCGGGCTATGGCCCGACCATCGAGTATCACGATCACAAACAGACCGCCGCCGATGTGGTGAAGTTCTTCCCGGGCATGACGGTGGACGAGCTGCCCGACCGCGAGGGCTGGGCGATCGAATGGATCCGGCTGTCGACGCACTGCACCACCCATCTCGATGCGCCCTATCACTTCGCCTCCACCATGGATCGCGGCAAGCGCGCCATCACCATCGACGAAGTGCCGCTCGACTGGTGTTTCCAGCCCGGCGTGAAACTCGATTTCCGGCATTTCCCCGACGGCTATGTGGCGAGCGCGGCCGACGTCGCGGCCGAACTCAAGCGCATCGGCCACACGCTGGCGCCGCTCGACATCGTGGTGGTCAATACCAGCGCCGGGACCGCCTATGGGCAGCCCGACTATGTCGCCAAGGGTTGCGGCATGGGGCGCGAGGCCACGCTCTATCTGCTCGAACGCGGCGTGCGCGTCACCGGCACCGACGGCTGGAGCTTGGACGCGCCCTTCGTCTACACCAAGCAGAAATACGCCGAAACCCACGACGCCAAGCTGATCTGGGAGGGCCACCGGGCCGGTCGCGAGATCGGCTACTGCCACATCGAGAAGCTGCATAATCTGGAGACGCTGCCGGCCAAGGGCTTCATGGTGAGCTGCTTTCCGGTCAAAGTGCGCGGCGGCTCCGCCGGCTGGACGCGGGCGGTGGCGATCTTTGATGCTTGATTGCCCACCATGCCGGGCGATAGCATCCCGCCCACAACAACAAGGCCGGCACCCCGCCGGCAAAACATGGTTCGTCACGGGAGGATTCAAATGGACAGACGCCGTTTTGTCGCCGTTAGCGCCGCCGCAGCCGCGAGCCTTGCCATCCGACCTGCCTTCGCGCAGGACGCCTACCCGAACCATGCCATCACGATTATCAATCCGTTTCCGCCTGGCGGGGCTTCCGAAGTGGTGACGCGCCCGCTCGCCGCGGTGCTGGAGCCGATCGTCAAGCAGCCGGTGGTGCTCGAAACCAAGTCCGGCGCTGCCGGCGCCGTCGGTACGCAGGTCGCCGCCGCCGCCAAACCGGACGGCTACACTTTGCTGTCGCACATCACCTCGATCTCGGCGCACTCCGAAGTGGACAAGCTGTTCGGGCGGCCATTGAAATTCACCCGCGCCGACTTTATCCCGCTGGCGCGCTTCGTCGCCGATCCCTGCGTGCTTCTGGTCAATGACCAGCAGCCTTACAAGACGCTCAAGGAATTGACCGACGACGCCACCAAGCGGCCGGACGCGATCATCTTCTCGTCATCCGGTCTCTACGGCGCGCTGCACATTCCGATGGCGCTGTACATGAAGGCGGCCGGCAATCTGAAATTCCGCCACCTTCCGACGAACGGCGGCGGCCCGGCGCTCACCGCCTTCCTCGGCAACAACGCGCAGGTGCTGGTGTCGTCGATCTCCGCATCGCTGGCGCAAATCAAGGCCGGCAAGGCCAAGCCGCTGGCGCTGTTCGGCGGCACGCGCTCGAAGGCGCTGCCCGATGTACCGACCATGAAGGAGCTCGGCTACAACGTCGAATATTATCTGTGGGTCGGCATGTTCGCGCCCAAGGGAACGCCGGCCAATGTCGTAACCTACCTGCGCGATGTGCTGAATAAGGCCGCGAATTCTGCTCAGTTCAAGACCGCGATCACCAATCTCGGTCAGGAACTCGGCTACATGGATCAACCGGAATTCGCCAAGTTCTGGGACGCCGACGCCGCCCGCATCGAAGCCGCGGTCAGGGACATTGGCCGCGTGCAGGGGTAACGGAGCGAAGGCTGCCCGTTCTTGCAATGCCGCGCGCGTCACCATGCGGTGATCGCGCGGCTTTCGTCTTTAAAAAATGCCGGCAACGAAATGTCGGCAATCTTACTCTGGGAGGGCACACATGGATCGCCGCAGTTTCGTCATCGGCACGACCGCATCGGCCGCCGCGCTCGCGGCCGGACCGGCATTCGCGCAAGAGGCTTTTCCCTCGCACGCGATCACCATCGTCAACGCGTTTCCGCCCGGTGGCGTCAACGATCTTGTGACGCGGCCGTTCGCGGCGGCGCTCGAGCCGATCGTCAAACAGCCGGTGGTGGTTGAGACCAAAGCCGGTGCCGGCGGCCAGGTCGGCGCCCAGGTCGGCGCCAGCGCCAAGCCCGACGGCTACTCGCTGCTGTCGCACAACAACGGCATTTCCGGCTACGAGGAAGTCGACAAACTGTTCGGCCGCCAGCCCAAGACCACGCGTGCCGATTTCATTCCGCTGGCGCGGCTGGTGGCCGACCCGGTGCTGGTTCTGGTCAACGACCAGCAGCCTTACAAGACACTGAAGGAGTTCCTCGACGACGCCAAGAAGCGCCCGGAAGGCATCGTCTACAGTTCGGGCGGCCTTTATGGCTCCACCCATCTGCCGGTGGCGCTGCTGGAAAAGGCGACCGGAATTCCGAAGCTGCGCCACCTGCCGACCAATGGCGGCGGGCCGGCCATCACCGCTTTGCTCGGCAACAACGCGCAGATGAGCACGCAGACCGTCTCGGCCTCGCTGCAACATGTCAAAGCCGGCAAGCTGCGCGCGCTGGCCTCGTTCGGCGCCAAGCGTTCGAAATCGCTGCCCGACGTACCGACCCTGAAAGAGCTCGGCTTCAACACCGAATATTATCTGTGGGTCGGCATTTTCGCGCCGAAAGCCACGCCCGCCAATATCGTGTCCGTGCTGAGCGGCGCAATCGAGAAGGCCGCTAATTCGGATCAGTTCAAGACCGCCATGATCAATGCCGGGCTTGAACCAAGCCATCTCAATGCGGCCGACTTCGCCAAGTTCTGGGCGGAGGATGCCAAACGCTCCGACGAGGCGGTGAAATTGATCGGCCGTGTGGGGTAGATGATAGAAGCGAGAGTGAGACGATGAATCTCCGAGCGGATCACGTGGCCGGCGCCACGTTCGTCATCTTCGGCGCCGCGATCATCGCCTTGAGCGGCGATCTGCCGGTCGGGCAGTTATCGATGCCCGGCTCCGGCTTCATGCCCATGATCGTCGCCGCGCTGACCATTGTGTTCGGCCTGGCGCTGGTGCTGCGCGCCGCCGAAAGCCCGCCCCTCTTTACATTGGACGTGCGCGGCTTTGCTCACTCGGCCTGGCGCAACGTCACACAAACGGTCGCGCTCCTCGTCCTTGCGCTCGCCGCCGCGCTGCTTTTGCGCCTGGGTTACACCGACGCCTTGTTCGTGGCGCTGCTGGCATTCGTCGCAATCTTCCGCGATCGCATCATCGAGAAGGCCGGCGCGGAATTGGCGCACACGATCATGGTGATCGCGATCGCGGGCGCCGCCGTGCATTTTTACACACGGCTCGGCTTCATCGTCACCATGATCGCGATGATCGTTGCGCTGCTGGTGATCATCGAGCGGCGCAATCCGCTGCGTGCCGGCGCCTATAGCGTGGCCATCGTCATGGTGACCTATGCCTGCTTCGTTTATGTGCTGAAGACGCCGCTTCCGGGATTCGATTTCTAGCGCATGTCCCGGATACCGAACCCGTTTTTCGTAAATTAGGACGTCATGGAAAGCACCCTTATCAGCCTGATGCACGGCTTTGCCGTTGCCTTACAGCCGGACAATCTCTGGTACGCCTTTCTCGGCTGCCTGGTCGGCACGCTGGTCGGCGTGCTGCCGGGCATCGGCCCGCTGTCGGGCATTTCGATCCTGTTGCCGGTGACCTTCGGGCTCAACGCCACGCAGGCGGTGATCATGCTGGCCGGCATCTATTACGGCTCGCAATATGGCGGCTCCACCACCTCGATCCTGATGCGGATTCCGGGCGAGGCCTCCTCGGTGATGACCTGCATCGACGGCAACGCCATGGCCAAGAAGGGCCGCGCCGGCGCCGCGCTCTGCATCGCCGCGGTCGGCTCCTGGATCGCCAGCACGTTCGGCGTGATCATGCTGACCATGGTGGCGCCGCCGCTCGCCACCATCGCCTTGAAGTTCGGCCCGCCGGAATACGCCGCGCTGCTGCTGCTGGGCTTCGTGTTCCTGGCCTACATGTCGACCGGATCGCTGCTGCGCACGCTGCTGATGGCCTGCATCGGTCTGCTCTGCGGCATGATCGGCATCGACAAC
>JACQDO010000140.1 GCA_016201085.1 Hyphomicrobiales bacterium
AGATGATTGGCCCACTGGCTGGCGATCATGCCGACGCCGCCGGCGGCGGCGTGGATCAGGCAGACGGTGCCCTTCTCCACGTTGTAGGTGCGGTTGAGCAGATATTGCACGGTCATGCCCTTGAGCATCATGCCGGCGGCCTGCTCGTAGGTGATGTTGGCGGGCAGCTTCACCGCGCGCTCGGCCGGGATCACGCGTTCGGCGGCATAGGCGCCGAGCGGACCGACGAAGCCGACGCGGTCGCCGACCTTGAGGTCGGTGACGCCGGGACCGACCGCGATCACCTCGCCGGCGCTCTCATTGCCGGCGATGAACGGCATGCCGACCGGCGAGGGATACATGCCCATGCGGAAATAGGCGTCGATGAAATTGACGCCGCAGGCGTGCTGCTTGATCTTGATCTGGCCCTGGCCCGGCGCCGCGATGTCGACGTTCTCGAACACCAATGCTTCCGGACCGCCATGTTTGTGAACGCGCACTGCCGCGACCATGTTCTACTCCCTGAATTGAAGACGAATTGTTGGATGGATCGAGTTCGGCGGCGATCATAGGCAGCTATGCGGCGAACACAAGGTATATGCCGAAGGCACGTGAGCGCGGCTAGCGTGCGCCCGAAACGTTCAACACCGCCCCGCTGATGTAAGATGCCGCGTCCGACAGCAGGAACAGGATCGCCTCGGCGATTTCCGGCGGCTCGCCAGGGCGGCCCATCGGCAGCAGCGGCGTGATGCGCTCGAGCCGGCCCGGCTCGTGGATATCGGTCCTGGTCGGGCCCGGGCGGATGGTGTTGAAACGGATGCCCTCCTTCGCCACCTCGCGGGCCAGCCCGACGGTGAGCGCGTCGATGCCGCCTTTGGCCGCGGCATAGAACACGTACTCGCCGGCGCCGCCGGTGACGCTGGCAATCGAGCCGAGCATGACGATCGAGCCACCAGCGCCGCCATGCGCCGTCGACATGCGGCGTACCGCGGCGCGCGCGCACAATAGGCCGCCGTAGAGATTGACGTCGATCACCTCGCGGATAGTGGCGGCACTCGCCGCATCGAGCTTGGAATTCTTGCCGCCGATGCCGGCGCTGTGCACGAAATGCGTGATCGGCCCGAGCGCCTTGGCGGCCTCGTCGAACACACGCTCGATGTCCTGCTCGACCGCGCCGTCGCCCTGGATGGCGATCGCCTTGCCGCCGGAGGCCTTCACCGCCGCGACCACCTCGGCGGCGGCCTTGGCGTTGCTCTTGTAGCTCACCGCCACGTCATAGCCACGCTCACCGGCCATGCGCGCGGTCGAGGCGCCGATGCCGCGGCTGCCGCCAACGATGAGAAGTACTGGACGTGGCATGAAGAACTCCCGTTAAAACGCAATGTTATGTTGAAACGGTCAGGCGGGCCGGCGCAAGAAACCGGCGATGAGGAAATAGGCCGCGATGGCGCCGAGCGCGATGGTGACGGTTGCGCCGGGCGCGAGGTCTTGGATCGCCGCCAACAGCGCCAGCGCGCCCCACAACGCCAGCAACGCAATATTGAGCACGCGCAGATGCCGCACCCGCAGCGGATGCACGAAACGGATCGGCGCGAAGGTGAGCCCGGCGAGCGCGAACACGCCGGCGGCGGCTGCCCATTCCGGCGGCTCCAGCAGGAAGAGATAGAAGGCGGCGAGATTCCACACGCCCGGGAAGCCGCGGAAATAGTTATCGTCGGTCTTCATGTCTCGATCGGCGAAATAGAGCGCGCCGGTGATCACGACCACGATGCCGGCGGGAATCGCCAGCATCTGCGGCAGATATCCGCTGGCGGTGATGGCAAAGGCCGGCACGAACACGTAAGTGACGAAATCGACCACCAGATCGAGCGTTTCGCCCGACCAGCGCGGCAGTACCTCTTTCACTTTGAAGGCGCGCGCCAGCGGCCCGTCGACGGCATCGACGGCCAGCGCCAGGCCAAGACAGAAGAACATCGCCGCCCAGCGTCCGCCGGTCGCCAGGATCAGCGCCAGGAGCGCCAGCGCCGCCCCGCAAGCGGTGAAAATATGAATCGTGAAGGCGCGCAGCGTCGCAACGTCCACTAAGGCACGCTCCATTGTGACTGAACCACCCTGCGTTCCTCACATTTATTATTGCGCATGATCTTATCCGACCTTCCTTCGCCCGCCGAAGCGGGCTTCGCGAAGGCGGGAAACCGGTTCCCACTTTTCGGGATCATGCGCTATTGCCCCAATTGAGCTTGACGATCTCGGCCGAACGGCCGGCCAGGTTCCAGTTGCGGCCGAAGCCGCGGAAGCGCGATTTGTCGGCGCGCGAAACGATCACGTCGGGGCCGATCCAGTATTCGCTGTTGCGGATCACCACGTTCTGGCCTTTCTCCTTGCCGCGCACCGGCGTGATGGCGCCGCCGCCATATTTGTCGAGGCTGATGATGCGCGTGTCGCCATTGGTCTCGTAGGTGATGGGGATTTGCTGCACGCCGAGGAATTGGCCAACCAGGATCGACAGCAGATGGGTGGTGCCGCCGACGCGGCCGGTGAAAATGCGGGTGAGGCCTTTCACCGCCAACGCGGAGGCTTTTTCATCGATTAACAGCGCGGCGGTCCAGTTGCCGCGTGCCATAATGCCCGGCAGATCCATCATCAGACCGACTTTTAGGCCGGACAGATCTTCGCTGTCGTATTTACCCTCGTCGATGCGGATGCCGGCCCAGGTCTGGCAGCGCTCCTCGGTCGGCGGATGCTCGCCGAGCGAGAGCACGCAGGGACAGAACACCGCACAGCTGCACGACAGCGTCATTTCGCCTTTCAACGTCCATGCTTCAGTCACGTACTTACTCCCCGGTCTTTAGGTGTCTAACTCAATTCGCGTGCGCCGGCCAATGGGCCGCCACCGCAGTGAACACAAAACCAATTCCGACGACGATCAGCACCACGCCGACGGCATATGTGAAGCGCTTGCCGCTGCCGATCTTTTCCAGCGTCATCACCATGCCGAGCGCCGCCATCCAGATCACGTTCATTACGCCGACCGCGAACATCACCAGCATCATCGCCCAGCAGCAGCCGACGCAATAAAGTCCCTGGCGCACGCCGAGGCGGAATACGCCGCGCGGCGTGGTCGCCCAGTTGGCGAAGAAGAACGGGAAAGGCTGCTGGCATTGTCTGAGGCAAGAATGCTTGAGCGCGGAGAACTGATAGATGCCGGCCGTGATGAAAATCGCGCCCGAGAACAGACCGCTGGCCGAGGCCATGCCAGCATCGAGCAACATGAGGCGCGCGAATCCAAGTTGCGCGACGGTCGCAGCGCCGGCAAAGCCGAGCCACACCACCATGTAGCCGGCGGCCAGCGTGAACGGCGAGACCACGGGCTCGCCCTTGCGCGCGGCGGTGTCGGCGATCTCGGCATAGGTGAAGATCATCGGCGCCGCACTCGGCAGCATCATAGCCAGCGTCATGGCGCCCCACATCAGCGCCACCAGCGCGAAGGCGGTTGCGCCCCAGCCGCCATGGTGCATGGCGGCAACGCCGAAATCCGGCCGGCACAAGATTTGGATCGCGCGCGGCAGCCGATCGAGCAGCCCCATGCCGGGGCCGAGCGCGGCGAGCGGACCCTCCGTGCCAGAAATCATCAGAGCCAAAGCGAGCCAGCCCAGCCCCGCCAACGCGACTACACAGACCACGGCGATGAATTTCGGCCGCGCAAAAGCCGCGCCCAGCCGCGCGGCGGCAGGCGGCAGATGAAGCAACTCGCGGTCGGCGGCTTCGGTCATACTTGGGTCACCCAGGAATACCTCACATTTTTCTTGCGCATGACCTTATCCGACCTTCCTTCGCCCGCCGAAGCGGGCTTCGCGAAGGCGGGAAACCGGTTCCCACTTTCGGGGTCATGCGCTCATAGCCTATCCGCGCGGATCGCGGTAAGTGTAGTCCGAACGGGAACCCAGCGTTTTGATGCCGGACAAATCTAAACAAGGCGACGACAAGCCTACGGCCATCGTGGTGGGCGGCGGTCCGGCGGGCTTAACCGCGGCAATCACGCTTGCTGCCGGTGGGCTCGCCATCGTGCTGGTGGGTAAACGCCCAGCGCGGCCGGACACCCGCACCACGGCATTATTCACCGGTTCCATCACCGCTCTGGAAACCCTCGGCGTCTGGCCGCTGTGCCAGGCGCAGGCGGCGCCGATGCGGGTCATGCGCATCGTCGACGACACCGGCCGGCTGTGGCGCGCGCCCGAGGTGAAGTTCGAGGCGAGCGAGATCGATCTCGACGTCTTCGGCTACAATATCGAGAACCGCCATCTGGTGGCTGCCCTGGAGCAGCGTGCGCGCGATTTTGGCAGACTGCGCCTAATCGAGGACGACGTGCTGAACGTCGTACCGGGCGACGATGCGGTCAGCGTGTCGCTCAAGAGCGGCGAGACGCTGCGCGCAGCACTGGTGATCGGCGCCGACGGCCGCCGCTCGCTCTGCCGCGAGGCCGCCGGCATCGGCATCGACGAGCGCGACTACAAGCAGTCCGCGCTCACACTGTCGTTCAAGCATACGCGGCCGCACCGCGACACCTCGACCGAATTCCACACGCCGAGCGGACCGTTCACGCTGGTGCCGCTGCCAGGCCAGCGCTCGAGCCTGGTCTGGGTGCTCGATCCGATGCATGCCGACGACATCGCCGTGCTCGACGATGCCGCGCTTGGCGACGAGATCGAGCGCGCGTCGCATTCCATCCTCGGCAAGATCGAGATCGAGCCAGGGCGCGGACTGTTTCCGCTCGGCGTTGCCACCGCCCAGCGTTTTGGCGACCGGCGCATCGCGCTGGTGGGCGAAGCCGCCCATGTTATCCCGCCGATCGGCGCGCAGGGACTTAACCTCGGTCTGCGCGACGCTGCCACCATCGGCGAACTCGCCGTCGCCGCGCGGCGCGAGGGCCGCGATATCGGCGATGCCGATGTGCTGGCCGATTACGAAAAAATGCGCCGCGCCGATGTCGGCAGCCGCACGCTCGCCATCGACCTGCTCAATCGCACGCTGTTGACCGACTTCCTGCCGGTGCAGGGCCTGCGCGGGATCGGCCTGTATGTGCTCGACCAGATCGGCCCGCTACGGCGCGCGGTGATGCGCGAAGGCATCCAGCCCGCGGCGTCGCAGCCGCGGCTGATGCGGGGGGAAGCGCTCTGAAGCGTCATTCCGGGTCCGGCCCTTCGGGCCGTCCCGGAACGACAGCTAACCCAGCTTCGGCGCCTTCTTCACGCCCGGTGTATCGCGAAACTGCGGCGCGATCGGCAGCGGCAGCGCCGGCCAGGTCTTGCCGGTACCGGTTTCGATCCCGTGCGCGAACAGGCCGCGTTCGACGAAATGCGCATCGCGCATCGCTTCCTCCAGCGGCACGACGATGGTGACGCAGCAATCGGCGGCGGCGAAGATCGGCTGCCAATGTTCCGATGTCTGCGCCGCGATCAATTGGGCGACGGCCGCGCGCGTCGCCTTCGGATCGTGCAGGTCGTTGACAAACTCCGCCGACAATCCGATGGCCGTGGTGAACGCCAGCCAGAATTTCTGCTCCAACGCGCCGCAGGCGACGATCTTGCCGTCGCTGGTCGGATAGAGCTGATAGCGTGGCGAGCCGCCGGCGAGCATCAGTTCGCCCGGCCCGGGGAAACGCGCGGTCGCGGCGCCGAGTGCCAGCGCATACCAAGCGAAGGTGAACATTGCGTCGGTCATGGCGATGTCGATGTGACAGCCCTGTCCGCCGCGGTCGCGCGCGCGCAAGGCCAGCAGAATGTTGATTGCCGCCGGAAAGCTGCCGCCGGCAATGTCGGCGGCGAGCATCGGCGGCACCACTGGTGCCGCAATCGGCCCCGGCTGGATCGCGAGCAGCCCGGTATTGCCGATATAGTTGATGTCGTGCCCGGCCTCGCCGGCGCGCGGCCCGCTTTGGCCGTAGCCGCTGATCGAGCAATAGATCAGCCGCGGATTGAGCTTGGCGACCTCGTCGTAACCCAATCCCATTCGCGTCATGACGCCCGGGCGGAATTGTTCGAGCAGAATGTCGGCGCGCTCGATCAGCGGCTTGAGCTTGGCGCGGTCGGCGGCAAGCTTGAGATCTAGCACCAGACTCTGCTTGCCGCGATTGAGCAGCGCGAACGGCGCGCCGATGTCGTCGAAGGCCGGCGGAAAATGCCGCATGTCCTCGCCGCCCGGGCGCTCGATCTTGATTACCTCGGCGCCGGCTTCCGCCAGCATGAGGCTGGCCAGCGGTCCCGGCAGCAGCGTGGTGAAATCCAAGACAAGGAGATCGGAGAGCGGTTGCATTGAGATCACCGGAATAAGAGTGGCGGCAGCGTACCGGTTTTCACCATCCACATCACTGTGGTCAGCGTGAACACCGATACGATGGTGCCCACCAGCACCGCGCTCGAG
>JACQDO010000141.1 GCA_016201085.1 Hyphomicrobiales bacterium
CTCGTCGTCGTCCCCCTCGTCCATGGCCGCGCGGTGCGGCTGACCATGCGCCGGTTGGAGGCCGCGACTCCGTTGTCGATGGCCGAAATCCAGGCCGACAAGGATCAGCTGCGCGCCGAGTTCGCGATGTCGACGCGGCGCCTCGAAATGAGCGTCGAAAACCTCAAGACCAAGAGCACCAGCCAGCTTGCCGAGCTTGGCAAGAAAGGCGACGCCATCAACCGGCTCAAGATCGAGCTGGGCGAAAAGACCGCCACCATTTTCGCACTGGAAGCGCGCGACAAGGCGTTGCGCGATCAGCTGCGCACCACCGAGCAGGAGTTCTCGCTCAAGACCAGCGTCATGCACGACGCCCAGCGCGCGCTCGCCGACAAGGAAGCCGAATTGGCCAAGCTGACCGGCGAGCTGGATGAGAACTCAAATTTGGCCGACGCGCAGAAGGTCGAGATCACCGCGCTCAGGGTCCAGGTCGTAGCGCTGAAAGAGCGGCTCGACGAGGCCGGCCACGAACTCAAGGCTGTGGAGGATCGCCGCGACTCCGAGCGCGTCGAGCTCAAGGCCGCGACGCAGGAATTGGCGGAAGAGCGCGGCAAGGTCGAGAATCTCGGCCGCCGCGTCTCCGAACTCGAGCAGGCGCTGATAGCGCAGAAAACCGAGGCTGAACTCCTCGGCCGCCGCGCCCAGGATCTGGAAAACCGGCTCGGCGAGCAATCGCGCCTGCTGGCCGAACGGGAATTCGAACTCAAGCAGGTGCACGCCCAGATCGAAACGGCGCGCAAGACCGAGAGCGATCTGCGCACCGCCATTGCCGAGATCGATGGCCGCACCAATGCGGCAACCGAAAAACTGCGGGCCGAGAACACCAGGCTGCAAACCGAGACCGACCGCATGAAGGACGGGCGCGACCGGCTCATCAACGAACTCGGCAGCATGAAACGCGAAACCGAGGAATCCTGGGCCAACGAGCGGGTGGAGAACGCCCTGCTGCGCGAGCGCATCAACGATGTCGCGGCCGAAGTGGCACGGCTGGCCTCGGCGCTGGAAGGGCCGAACTCGCCGATCGACGCTATCCTCGCCGGCGAAACCACGCGCGGCCACAGCCCCGCTGCCGCGCATCCGGAGGCCACCCTTGCCGCGGAGCCGGCCGGCGGCAACCTCGCCGACCGCATCCGCGCACTGCAAAGCCGCACCGCGCGCGTGCCGGCTGGCGACGAGCCCAAGCGCAATTAAGTACTGGAATTAAAAGCCGGAAATAAGCCTTGGCGGCCAGCGGCTTCGCCTTGACACCACTCCGACGCACTCCTTATATCGCCCGACTGTAACAAATCGGGCGCTTAGCTCAGCGGGAGAGCGTTCCCTTCACACGGGAGAGGTCATAGGTTCGATCCCTATAGCGCCCACCATTCTTCGCTCGCGAAATGAGTGAAGAATGCCCGCCAAAGCCCAACGGGCGACGGCGGGCGGGTTGTCGCGAGCTACGAATGGCAAGCCACCTTGAGAATTATCTGCGCGCCGGCGGATCGCGGCTCAAGTTCTTGGCGGCGAGTTCGTCGAGATAATCCTGCCAATAGGCCGCGTGATTGCGGCCGAGATCGAGCAGATAATCCCAGCCGAAAATCCCGGTCGAGTGCATGTCGTCGAACACCAGCCGCACGGCGTAATTGCCGACCGGCAGCACTTCGAGAATCTCGACATTCTTCTTGGCCGGAACGGTCTTGCGCTCCTCCTCCGAATGGCCCTGCACTTCCGCGCTCGGACTTTTCACCCGCAGATATTCGGCCGGCAAATCGAACCGCTCGCCGCCGTCGAAGGTGACGGTGAGCGTCCGGCGGTCCTTGTGCAGACGAAGTTCGCTTGGCCAAGCATCGGTCATAATTTTTTCCCTAAACTATAAAGCGCACGCCGCCGGCGTCGCGCAAGTCGTAGCCGCCCATTTCCTGCGCGCGCGCGGCGAGTTCATCCGAACGCAGGAATGTGAGCAACTTTTGCAATGCGGGACGGAAGTAATCGTGCTGGCGCATCACCAGGTCGAACGGTTCCCACACGATCGACACGAAATCGAGTCCGGCGGAATTGGCGACCGCGCGCGTCGCGATGCCGGTATCGGCGCGGCCGGCGCGGATCGCCTGCGCGATATCGGGACCGGTCGGGCAGACCGGGCCGGCGCCGGCGAGCTTGTCGAGCGAGGCCTTGGCCCGGTGCAGCAAAGTCAGCAGCAACAGTTGCGCGCCGGCACCCTTCGGCCGCATGGCAATACGCGCTCGCTTGGCGATCACGTCGTCGATCGAGCCGAGCTTGAGCGGATTGCCCGGCGCCAGCAGGAAGCCCTGCTCGCGCCGGCAAAATTCGATCATCACCGCGTCCTGCATGTCGCTGCGGCCGGTCATCGCCGCAACATTGGCATCGGCACTCGCATCCTCCAGCGCATGCAGATGCATGGCGGCGGCGATCGTTTCGCCCGCGCTGAAACGCGCGAGGCCGGCTTCGCTGCCGACCGCGAGCGTGGCGAGGCCGCAGCCGCTCTCGCGCAAGGCCCATTCCAGCAGCGGATCGTGACTGCCGCCGACAATCGGCGCCGGCTCGGGTCGCATCAGCCCGGCCGGGCGCGTCACGCTCGATGCCAGCCAATGATCGAGTTCGGTCTTGGGGAACAGCCAGCGGCCGGTGACCTTGGTACACGGGACCGTGCCCTCCGCCACCATTTCGTAGATCTTGCGTTCCTTGAGGCGGAGATAGTGGGCGGCTTCGGCGGTCGTGAAAAGCTGCATGCTACTCACCTTGCACTTATATGCATGGTTTTCAGAATGCCTAAAACTACAGAAAAAACAAGGCGGTGCGCAATGGATCGCGGCCAGTCCCTTACTCTCATGCAACCGATTTCGACGCTGCCCGATCATCCCTCGATGCTGGTTTCTCGGCGGCGTCAATATAAGTCGGACGCACCACCGTCACCGTACAGCTCGCCTCGGCGGCGACCTTGGCCGAGACGCTGCCGAGCAGCTTGCGCATCAGCGACTCCTGGCGCGCGCCGATCAAGATGTGGTCTACACGGTTCGACTGCGCGAATTCGAGTATGGCGGCAGCGGGATCGGTCGCCTCCAGCACATGCACCGTGAGTCGACGATTGCCCAGCCGCAGCGGCGAGGCCCAATCCTGGAGGCCGACCATGCGGTCGACATGCTTGTTGTGGCCGGATTCGTCCAGGGTGGTGTCGATGGTGATCCGGCCTTGCTTAAGCACGTTGAGGCAGGCGAGCCGCGCCGACGGCAGCGTCGCAAGAATTCGTTCGGCCGTGACACGCAGCGCGTATTTGATATCCGCGGATCCTTCCGCGAGATCGATGGCAACGGCGACGATCGGCGCGGAGGAATGCTGCACCGCCAACTCCGCCTTCGGCCACGGCGTCGTCATATTCTTGTTGAAACGCCGACGCAGCACGGTGCCCAGCGAATCCCGCCGCAAGCGTTCGGATCGCGCGGTCAGTTTGACCTGGTCTTGGTGACTCAAATCGAAGGCGAGATGCGCCATGGTCGGGTAGCGCCAAGCCGGTTCGATTTCGAGACAGCGCAGCACGATTTCCTGCAGCGCGGGCGGATAGTCAGGTCTCAGGCTGCGCGGCGGCACCGGATCGCGCCAAAGCCGGCGCCGCATCCCGCGCAGCGTCTCGCTTTCGCCGAACGGCCGCACGCCGGTGGTGAAAAAATACAGCAAGACGCCCAAGGCGAACTGATCGCTATGCGGATCGTTGCGGATGCCGAGCAGTTGCTCCGGTGACATATAGGGAGCCGTGCCGAAGGGCAGCCGGAATTCCTCCTGCATCAAGTCGGGAAGCTGCGTGTGATGCGACAGGCCGAAATCAAGCAGGACGACTTCGCCGTCCGACCGCATCACGATGTTGCTCGGCTTGATGTCGAGATGGATGACATGCTGCCGGTGCAGATCGTCGAGCGCCGTGGCGACCTTGACGCCGATCTCGGCGACCTCGGCATAGGGCAAAGGCAGCGCTTCAATCCGTTCATACAATGTGTTGCCGGCGACGCTCTCCATCACAATGAACGGCTGCACGGTAAAATCGCCCGCGGCGACGAATTTCGGAACGTGCTTGCCGGACAATCGCGGCAGGATCATCTGCTCCATTTCGAAACTGACGATGGCCGCCGGATCCGCGCCTTCGCCGATACGCGGTACCTTCATCAGCATCGGCATCGTGATGTCGGGATGCGTGACACGCCAGAGCGTCGCCATGCCGCCGCGGTGAACGCGTTCCTCGAGCCGGAAACCGTCGAGAACCAAACCGGGCTCGTGCAGCGGCTTGGCCATTCGTCAGTTCCCCACGCGCAGCCGGTCGGCCAGCCAGATCGGCAGGCCTTTCTTGCGGATCTGGGCGGCGGCCTGCTCAACATCGTAGGGCGCGCGACAATAAGTGAGCTCGCGCTTGTCGGTATCCAGCATGGCATAAGAGGCGGCCGGGTTGCCGTCGCGCGGCTGTCCGACGGAGCCGAGAACGGCGAGCCAGCGCCGGCCGGGCAGCAACTGAATGGCAAAGCCGGTTGTCGGCGTGAACGACGTCATCTTCGCGGTCGCCGACATGCTGTAGAGCGCCGGCTGGTGGATGTGTCCGCAAAACGTGACCTGGGCTTGGGTAGCGCTGATGCTGCGGGCAGCATCCGTGGCGC
>JACQDO010000128.1 GCA_016201085.1 Hyphomicrobiales bacterium
ACTCGCCCTTGAGCGGGCGACCGTCGACATCGAGGGGAACGGTCTTGAGCAGATCGCCTTGCGCGACCGCGGTAATGGCGCGGGTCACCTCGGTGGTGGGCCAGACCAGATCGTCGATCAGGGTGTTGATGGAAGTTTCCATCTCGCCCCAGGCGCCGCTGGAGACGCCAAGTTTCACGCGTTGTTTGGTCTTTCCGTCGCGGCCGACGACCTCGCCGACGCGCTCGAGCTGCGTTGCCATGCGTTGATTGGCGGCGATGATTTCATTGAAAGTATCGGCGATCTTGCCTTCGATGCCGGTGCTGTCACCGGGCATGCGAATGGAAAAATCCCCGTTTCGCATCGCCTGCAGGGCCCCGAGAAGCTCGGTCAAAACTGGCGATACGTGCGCGGTTGTGCTGGACGCGGGTATACCATTCACAGCCGCCGGGGTTCTTGACCCCTTGGTGGCGGAATCGGTCGTGCGCTGCATTCGTTTCTCCCCCCGAAAACCCTCAAACGTAGAATTCCGGCGGGCGTATAGAGTTCCTGACCCTAGCCAATAAATTGGGCCGCTAACCCGGCCCCGCTGGGCATAAAAACATAAACTAAATCAATTAGTTATACATGCATCGGGAGGACGGGAGAACCGGAACCCGTGTGCACCGCAGCAGGCCAAGGTCTGACTCCATGGGACGGGGGTAAGATCGGTGGGTTGACGTGCCCGTTTTGCCAATTGGGTTTCGCCGAAGCCAATTTTACTCGGCGTGGACGTCCTCGGATTTGATAACGCGCCGGGGATTACGGGTCTCTTCCGCAATATCGTGCCGCGAATAACGGGCCATGACCGCGCGGCAAGCCGGCCCAAGCCGGCTTTTATTTTCGATCATGCATGCGGTCACACGCTCGCGGTCGGGAATTGCGGACGAGCATATTCTGAACGCATCGCCGATACAGGCCCGCCGTTCTTCCGGCGTTTCAGCAACGGCGCCGGCGGTCAGGAATGTCGAGACGACAGCTATGGCAAAAAGAGATTTCATGGGGCTGCCTTGTCGCCGTATAAACGCGCGGGGGAGCGGCCCTGTTCCGCAATCGCGGACCCGCCTCAAGCAGCCAGGCGGCAGCGGTTATGCTCTCAACAGTCAAGCACGCTGCGGCCTCCGGCTCTGGCAAGCCGACGAGTCCCCGCCACGGCATTCTTCAACTGCGGCGGTTGGCGATGAAGCGCGCGGCCGCTTGCAATATGGCGGCGTCTTCGCCAAAAGAGGCGAGCGCCCTTTCGGCTTTGACGACAAGCTTTCTGAGTCTTTCGCGTGCGCCATCGACACCCAGCAGGCTCACGAAAGTCGCCTTGTGCGCCGCCGCGTCCTTGCCCGTCGCCTTGCCGACGGTGGCCGCATCGCCATCGATATCGAGCAGATCGTCGGAGATCTGGAAGGCTTCGCCGACCGCCGTGCCGTAGCGTGCAAGCGCCACTCGCGCATTTCGGTCGGCTTCGCCGAGCAGGGCGCCGCTCAGGCAAGCGAATTGCAGAAGCACCCCGGTTTTCATGGACTGTAAGGTTCTGACGCCGCTGAAATCGAGCGGCGATCCGCCAAACCGGCCTTCGGCGGCGAGATCGAGCATTTGTCCGCCGGCCATGCCGCCGACGCCCGCGGCTTTGGCAAGCGCGGAAATGAGCTGGATTCGGATTTGAACATCTTCGTGCACTTGCGGGCGAGACAGGACGTCGAATGCGAAGGTCAAAAGACCGTCGCCGGCCAGGATCGCGGTCGCTTCGTCGAAGGCTTTGTGAACGGTCGGGCGTCCCCGCCGCAAGGCGTCGTTATCCATCGCCGGAAGATCGTCGTGCACGAGCGAATAGCAGTGCACGCATTCCAAAGCGGCGGCGACCATCAGGGCGTTACGCCGCGGCACGCCAAATAATTTCGCCGTTTCGACGACCAAAAACGGGCGAACCCGCTTGCCGCCGCCGAGGCTCGCGTAGCGCATGGCGTCCAGCAGCCGGGCAGGGCGTTGCCGTTCGCCCGCCACGGGATCGGCCGTCAGCAGACGGTCCAGCAGGGCCTCGGTATCGGCGGCAACGTGATCGAGGCTGCGTTTGAACGCGGCGGAGGGGATTGGCGACACCTGGGGCTTGCCCAACGTCGGCTGGCTCGGGCTTTGCGACAGCAAACTCATGGATTGACCCCAGGGCTATTCGGTCAGTTCACGCGGTTTCAAAGGAATTCCCTGACCCGGGAAAAAGTTCCATCGGGGTGGAACCCAATTGTCCTGTGAATGTTGGAGGATGGGGTAATGCGATCAGAAGCCTTCATCCGATGGGCTATGTGTTGGCAACAATCGGCGTGACGCTGTGGGTCTATTTGATCTGCGCCCGCGGCCGATTCTGGCTCGGCCCGGTGCGGGATGGCGCCAGCCTGCCGCCCCCGGCCATTTGGCCATCGGTGACCGCCGTCATTCCTGCCCGAAATGAAGCCGAGGTGATTGCGGAAAGCGTTAAATCGCTGCTGCGGCAGGATTATCCAGGTCGGCTCGCTATCATCGTGGTTGACGACGACAGCGGCGATGGGACGGCGGCGGCAGCGAGGGATGCCGCGGCATTTGCGGGCAATGATCGCCGAGTGACGGTGGCGACCAGCCGCGGGCTGCCCGCCGGCTGGACCGGTAAGCTGTGGGCTCTCAAGCAGGGCGTTGCAGCCGCCGAGGCGTCGCCGCCCGATCTCCTGTTGCTGACCGATGCCGATATCGTGCATGCGCCCGACACGTTGTCCTGGCTGGTATCGCAATCCTCAGCCGGCGGTTTCGTCCTGACCTCGCTGATGGCGAAGCTGCGGTGCGTGAGTCTCGCCGAGCGCAGCCACGTGCCGGCCTTTGTCTATTTTTTCCAGATGCTGTTCCCGTTCTCCTGGGTTTGCCGGCCGGATGCCAGGACAGCAGCCGCGGCCGGCGGCTGCATGCTGATCCGCGCGGACGCGCTGCGCAGTGCCGGCGGCATCGACAGCATTCGCAACGCCTTGATCGACGATTGTTCTTTGGCGGCGAGGCTGAAGGCGGTCGGACCGATCTGGCTTGGCCTGACGGACCGGGTTCGCAGCATCCGCCCCTACCAGACATTTGCCGATGTCAAAGCGATGATCGCGCGATCCGCCTACGCGCAGCTTGGCTATTCGCCGCTGTGGCTTGCCGCGACCATCGCCGGTGTGGCGATCACGTTTCTGGTGCCGCCATTGCTCGCGATCTTTGCGTCCGGCCCGGCGCAATATCTCGGATCGATCGCCTGGCTGGCGATGGCGGCGTCATTGCAGCCGATGCTGCGGTTCTATCGGCTGTCGCCGCTATGGGGCATCGCGCTGCCCGGGATCGCTTTTCTTTATGCGCTCTATACGCTCGAGTCCGCCTATCAACATTGGCGGCGGCGCGGCGGCCAGTGGAAGGGGCGCGTTCACGTCAATGCGCCGAGCTTGCCATGATGGACAGCGCCCAGCTTCGCTCCGGCAAAGGCGCGCGCGACGAGAATTTTCCCGTCGCCTCCCGGCTGATCAAACGCCGGCATCGGCCCGTCATCCTCGCGTTCTACGACTTCGTTCGCACCGCCGACGATATTGCCGATCATCCGACCCTCAGCGGCGACCAAAAACTCGCCAGGCTCGATCGCCTCGAGGCGAGCCTGCTGGGCAATGGAAACGACGAGCCGGAAGGATTGGCGCTGCGCGCGATGCTGGAGGGCCGCGGCCTGTCGCCGCGGCATGCGCAGGATCTGCTGTGCGCGTTCCGGCAGGACGTCGGCAAACGCCGCTATGCCAACTGGGACGAGCTGATCGATTATTGCGCATATTCGGCGATGCCGGTCGGCCGCTTCGTGCTCGATGTGCACGGCGAGCAGCGCAGCACCTGGCCGGCCTCGGATGCGCTGTGCGCGGCTTTGCAGATCATCAATCATTTGCAGGACTGCGCGGTCGACTACCGGAACCTCAACCGGGTCTATATCCCGCTCGATGCGTTGGCGGCGAGGCGGCTCGCCGTCGAAGCGCTCGCCGACAAGCAGGCCGGTCCGGCCTTGCGCGACTGCCTGCACGCGCTCGCGGCCCGCACCGCCGCTCTGTTCGAACGGAGCCGGGGATTACCGGCGCGCGTGAGCGATACGCGGCTCGCGCTTGAGATTTCCGTCATCCAGGCGCTGGCCGGCCGTCTGCTCGAAATTCTGCAAGTCCGCGATCCCCTCAGCGAACCCGTGCATCTGAGCAGAACCGCAGCCTTTGCCACGGCCGCGAATGGCGCCGCGCGCGGTCTGCTGCGTCGGCTGCTGCGAACATCGCCCCCCGCACAAAGGTATCAAACGCCATGAGCATCCAGATGCCCCACCTGCCGGAAAAAAATTCGTCCGCCGCCAGCCGCGCCGGCGGCAGCTCGTTCTATCTCGCCATGCGGATCCTCGGACGCCAACAGCGCGAGGCGATGTTCGAGGTGTATTCGTTCTGCCGCGCGGTCGATGACATCGCCGACAGCGATGCGCTGCGCCACTGGCGGCTGGCCCGGCTTGCCGATTGGCGGGAAGATATCGACACGCTTTATGCAGGACGCATCCCGGCCGGACTGGAGGGCCTCGCGCAGGCCATCGAACGGTTTTCCTTACGCAAGAGCGATTTCCTTGACATGCTGGCTGGCATGGAGATGGACGCGGCCGCGGATATCCGCGCACGACGATGACGGGAATGCGCTTGCCCATCATCTCGGGCGGGCGCTGCAACTCACCAATATTCTGCGCGACATCGACGAAGACGCCGCCATTGGCCGTCTCTATCTGCCACAAGAAGCGTTGCATCTGGCCGACATCGGTACCCACGATCCGCAATCCGTCATATCGCTTCCACGTGTCGGAATCGCATGTGCATTCCTCGTCGATCGCGCGCGGGATCATTTCGCCAAGTCAGATCGGATCATGTCCCGCTGCGCGCGCCATGTCGTACGGGCGCCGAAAATCATGGCGGAAGTGTACCGCGAGATGCTTGAGGAAATGGTGGCGCGCGGCTGGTCCTGGCCCCGCCACCGCGTTCACGTTCCCAAATCGCATTTGATATGGATTGCATTGCGGCATGCCTTCGTCTGATTCAGGGATAGTTCATATCGTCGGCGCCGGCCTGGCGGGCCTTTCGGGCAATCATGCGGCGCTGTCATTCGTCAAAGCAATCGGCTCCGAATCGCAATTGCAAGGCCCCGCTGTGGCGGAGTTTCCGTTTGTCGATCTCGCCACCCGCGCGCAATGGACGTTGCGGTTCAGCGATGGCCGGATTCCCTGGTGGGTGTTCGACAAGGACCGGCGCGTGCCGCAGACCGGTGCCGTCGATTATCTGCCGCTGGCGCGTCTGGCATGGACCGCCGCCGACAGGCCGATCGGACTGGTGATGAATTGTACCGGTCCGATATATGAACGCTTCATGGGGCCGTTTCTGCGCGCGGCGCTGAATATTGCGCCGCGCCATGGATCGTCCCGACTGGCCGGCGCGCTGGTGCGTGAAACGCTCGCCCGCGGCGGCAAAGCCTGCCGGCCGTTACTGGCGCGCGACGGCATCGGCAACGTGTTCGTCGAGCCTGCGATCCGCACTCTGCGAGAGCGCGGCGTTTCGATCCTGTTTCAGGACGAGCTGCTTGGCCTGCATTTTGCCGGCCGCCGTATCTCGCGGGCCGAATTCAAGAGCGGCACCGTCACGCTTGCGCGCGATGACGCCGTCATCCTGGCGGTACCGCCCTACGTGGCCGAGGGCCTTCTGCCCGGCCTGCGCACACCGTCGCAATTCCGCGGGATCGTGAACGCGCATTTTCGTATCGAGACGCCCGACCATTTGCCGCCGATGCTGGGCGTCATCAATGGCATCTGCGAATGGATATTCGCGCATCCGGGCCGCATTTCGGTCACCATCAGCGATGCCGGGCGGTTCTTCGACATGCCGCGGGAAGAATTGGCGCAGACCATCTGGAGTGAGGTTGCCGCAATTGTGGGCCTTTTGGGAATTTTGCCACCCTGGCAGCTCGTGCGCGAACGGCGTGCCACATTCGCCGCGACGCCCGAGCAGAATGCTATGCGCCCCATAGCCGAGACGGCCTGGAGCAATCTTGTCCTGGCCGGCGACTGGACCGCGACCGGCCTGCCGGCGACGCTCGAAAGCGCCATCCGCTCGGGTTATCGCGCGGCCGATCTGGTCGGTCATTTGTTGCGAGCCGCCGCATGACGATCGCATTGGCCAGAGAGCAACGATTGCCGGCGCACGTGCTCGACGTCGAGCCATCGATAAAAGCCGCGACGCGCGCGATGTTGCAAAGCCAACGCAACGACGGTCATTGGGTGTTCGAGCTCGAGGCCGACGCGACGATCCCGTCGGAATACGTGCTGCTGCGGCACTATCGCGGCGAGCCGGTCGACGCGGTCCTGGAGCGCAAGATCGCCGCCTATCTGCGCCGCATCCAGGGCGAGCATGGCGGCTGGGCGCTGTATCATCAGGGCGATTTCGACATGAGCGCGAGCGTGAAGGCGTATTTCGCGCTCAAGATGATCGGAGACAACCCGGAGGCGCCGCATATGGTGCGCGCCCGCGCAGCGATCCTGGCGCGCGGCGGCGCGGTCCACTGCAATGTCTTCACGCGCGTGCTGCTGTCGCTGTTCGGCATTTTGCGCTGGCAAAGCGTGCCGGAAATGCCGGTGGAAATCATGTTGCTGCCGCGCTGGTTCCCGTTCCATCTGTCGAAGGTTTCCTATTGGGCGCGAACCGTGCTTATTCCGCT